>JAABTZ010000101.1 GCA_011389605.1 Desulfobacteraceae bacterium | reverse complement strand
GCAAGCTGAAAAGCTGTAAGCAGACGTTTACTGAAAATTCAAGCAACAGGAGGCAAAAAATGAAAATGGAACAATGGATCCGGGCAATCGCAGGGACCTTTATCCTGCTATCATTGATTCTGTCTCAGCTGCACCATCCCTACTGGCTCTTTTTTACAGCTTTTGTCGGAGCAAATCTTTTGCAGTCGGCTTTTACAAAGTGGTGCCTCATGGAGGACATACTGGCCAGGCTCGGGATCGCAAAACGTTCAGATTGATCAGTCATATTTTACGGCACTGAACTGCATCAGTCTGCTCCAGTTGTGGCGGGATTCGATATAACGGATGGTGCCGGTTTTGCCCCGGATGACCAGTGAATGGGTTGTGGCGCCGTCTCCAGTGTATCTGACCCCTGAAAGAAAGGTTCCGCCCGAAATCCCTGTGCCGGCTTGCCAGTCGAGCCGGTGCCTTTATAACAGGCCAGATAATACCGGTGGACGGCGGAACCACCCTGGCCGGATCACTTCTTTAATATGGATGGCGCCGTAAAAAATTCAATATCTGCGTTACACGCAATTTCTCAGAATTTCACGTACGGATAAGTACGCTGCATTCTTCGAAATCGCGCAAGCCTTGATCTTGAATTTTTTACGGCGCCACCTGAAAACCGGCTTTTTGCCAATTAATCAAACTGACATTTTTGAAAAAATCAGGATAAAAGAAATGAATGAGGAAAACACGTCAATTCATGACTTTGATTTTAATCTCATCTGTGAATACTTTTCAGGGCTGGAAAGGCAGGGGCCGGGCAGCCCTGAAGTAACTATTAAGGCTTTGAGCTTTATTGACAATCTGACAAACGACTCTCAAATTGCTGATATTGGCTGCGGAACCGGGGGGCAGACCATGGTTCTGGCCGGCAATGCTGCCGGACAAATAACAGGTATAGATTTATTTCCCATGTTTATAGATCTGTTTAACCTCAATGCAGGCAATTTAAATCTCCAAAACAGGGTAAAAGGCATTGTCGGTTCCATGGAAAACCTTCCTTTTAAAGATGAACAACTGGATCTGATCTGGTCGGAAGGAGCAATTTATAATACAGGCTTTGAAAACGGCATAAACCAATGGCGCAGGTTTTTGAAAACCGGAGGCTATATTGCCGTTTCAGAGGCCTCGTGGTTTACCGAAGAGCGGCCGGATGAAATCGACATGTTCTGGACTCATGAATATCCGGAAATAGATACCATTGCAAACAAGGTCGCACAAATGCAAAAAGCCGGATATATTCCGGCTGCCACTTTTATTCTGCCTGAAAATTGCTGGACCCGGCATTTTTATGAACCCCAGGTCCCGGCACAGAAAAATTTTCTGGAAAAATATGCAGGAAATAAAATGGCTCAACAGCTCATAGAAAACCAAAGACATGAAGCTCAGTTATATTACAGATACAAAGCTTATTACGGCTATGCTTTCTATATTGGCAAAAAGATCTGAACTATTCCGGATTCCGGATTAGTTTACAGGAGGCAAACCATGGAGGAACAGACGTTCGGGCCCATACGGTTTATCCCGGGCAGCAATGGCGGCCGTTATCCCAACTGCCACTCAATATTTGTTGAAGGTGCCAATGTGTTAATCGACCCTGGAGCTGACCGGAAAGTCCTCAAGGCTTTAAAACAGGAAAAAAAGATAAGCCAGATCTGGCTTACCCATTGGCATGAAGATCATATACTCAATCTTGATCTGTTTGAAGATATCCCTCTTTATATATCTGAAGCTGCTGCAGTGCCCTTGCAGGATATAAATGCGTTTATGGATGCCTATGGGGCATCTGAAAATCTCAAAAGCCTGTGGAAGCCGGTTATGGAAAAACAGTTTCATTTCAAACCAAGAAAGCCGGCAGGATACCTTAAAGCAGCCAGGGGAGAGGAAATCGGCCCGGTGCATGTTGATATTATTGACACACCGGGTCATGCCGTGGGGCATTTGTCCTTTTATTTTCCGGAAAATGATGTGCTGGTTCTGGGTGATTATGACCTGTCCGGCTTTGGCCCGTGGTACGGGGATGCCGGCTCTGATATTGAGCAGACAATAGCTTCTGTTAAGCGTCTTGAAGAAATTGATGCCAAAATCTGTCTTGCCTCACATGAAACCGGTGTTTTTATACGGCCGGAAAAAGATTTGTGGGATAAATACCTGGCGGTAATTGACAAAAGGGAAGAAAAAATACTTGAGCTTTTATCTTCACCCCGGACATTGGAGGAACTGGTTAATTCCTGGGTTATTTACGGAAAGTTGAAAGAACCTCTGGCATTTTATCAGTTCGGCGAGCGCGGGCACATAATAAAGCACCTGGATCGCCTTATTGGGTGTGGACAGGTTGTTTCAGACGGTGAAGCCTTTAAGGGAGTTTACTAAGGGGTGCAAAAATATTTAGACTTTTGTAGTTTAATCTGTTCTGCTCCACCGCATGAATACTCAAGACGGAAGAAAAGTCGGACCGAAGGCGATGGAGGAAATTCGCATCCGTGCGGTACAGCGTGTTCAGGACGGAGAGAGTCCGGAAGTAGTAATCAAGACTTTGGGGTTTTCCCGGGCCTGCATTTACAACTGGCTTGCCAGATACCGCCGCGGGGGTTGGCATGCGCTGCGATCCGGCAAACAAAGCGGACGCACAAAAAAGCTCGCCGGGATGGAAATTGCCTGAATATACAACACCATTATAGACAAAGATCCTCAGCAGTTGAAACTGCCTTTTGCTTTGTGGACGCGCAAAATGGTTGCCGATGTGATTAAAAAGAAATTCGGCATCAAGCTGAGTCTTACCTCTGTGGGCCGTCTTTTGCGCCAGTTGGGATTTTCTCCGCAGAAGCCATTGCACCGCGCCTATCAACAGAACCCGGAGGCGGTTGCTGAGTGGAAAAACACGACTTTTCCAGAAATCAAAAAGCGGGCTAAAAAACTGGGAGCAACCATATACTTTGCCGATGAATCCGTTGTCAGATCTGATTACCATTCCGGCCGGACCTGGGCTTTGAAAGGACAAACCCCAGTAGTTGAAAGCACGGGAGCCAGGTTCAGTGTCAATATGATTGCAGCGATAGATACCCGGGGCCGCATGAAATTTATGACCACAAAAAAGACCGTCCACAGTGAACGCGTGTGCGAGTTTCTGCGCAAACTCATGCACGACAAGGAAGGCCCTGTATTTTTGATTTGGGATGGTCATCCGACTCACAAGTCCAAAAAAGTCAAGGAATGCATTGAATCATTCAATGGCAGGCTGGAAGTCTATTTCCTGCCTCCTTATTCCCCGGCATTGAATCCTGCCGAGCAGGTTTTCAATAACGTAAAGTCTCACGGATCAGGGCGAATGGCGATTTCCGGCCCGGACAAATTCAAAGCCATAATATTTGGTCGCCTGCGGAAACTTCAAAAGTTGCCCCGGATTATCCGTTCATTTTTCCGGCGTCCGGATTGTGCGTATATTTTATCTTAACGTATACCGACTTTTGCACCCATTAGTAACAGCGAACAACAGAATTCAGGCTGACACAAAAAGCCTGCGCAGTTTTGTGCTAATTTGAACACGCTGTACGGCTTTTTGTGCAGCTGATTCTGGACGTTATGCCTCTTAAAAAAACGGTTGATTGTACCTTAAAATGCATGCTATTCTGTACAAAACAAATACAAAAAAGGTGCAAAATGCAAAAACTTAAAATCGATCAAGATATCAGATCAATGTCGGAAGTCAGAAATGCCATGGCTTCTTACATCAAACAAGTCCATGACACCAAGCGTCCGGTTATAATTACGCAGCATGGCAAAGGGGTAGCTGTACTTTTGGGTGCAAATGAATTTGAAGCTATGCAAGAAAAAATTGATCTTCTTTCAGATATCCAAACATCTCTCAACCAACTGGCAAAAGGAGAAGGGATTTCCCACCAGAAGGCAAAGGCCAAATTATCGAAGAGAGTCCCCAAATGAAAATAGTATGGTCCCCGCTTGCTGTTGAAAGGGCGTCAGAAATAGTTGATTACATTTTACAAGATAAGCCTTTGGCAGCAGGCAATTGGATTAATACTGTGTTTACAAAGGTTGACCAGCTTAAAGGGAATCCAGAAATCGGACGGATCGTCCCTGAAATTAATGAACGTCAATTCAGGGAATTGATTTACGGAAATTATCGGATCATTTATCACATCGGAACAAAACAAATATCCATACTTACTATTCGACATGGGAAACAGATATTGCCAATAGATGAAATTAAGTCATAACAAGGGCATTCAGCAGACCGCAAACATCCGCAGCTGCTGATGCCCGCCGTTCGGCAAGGGGATCCATGGTTCAAAAAGGAAGATAGTATGCCTGATGAAATAAAAATTGACGATCGATCTGGTGTGGACAGAGGATTAATCGCCATGTTCCTGAAAATGTCGCCCGAGGAACGATTACGGGCCAACGATAACGCTTTCCGTGCAATTCTGGAGTTAAGAGATGCCTACAGGCGGCAAAAACCCAACAAGCGCAAGCCTGAGTGAAGTTCTGGAGGGGCTGTTAGAGGCAGGGGTCGATTTTATTTTGGTTGGAGGCCTTGCGGCGGTTATCCAGGGCGCCCCTGTCAAAACAATGGATGTGTATGTCGTTAACAGTCAGGCTCCTCAAAATATCGACAGACTACTTGCCTTTCTCAGAATGCCGATGCCGTTTAACGTCGAAGTGATATCGGATTGGCTAAACAAAGCAGTTCAGGCCATCGAAAGCTACCCCTTCATTTCAATTGATTGGCCTTTAATCACATTCAGGATTTTCGCAGGTTCAAGCACCACATCAAACGCCCAAATACCAAACCCTAAGGCTTGGTTTGCGGCTTCACTCCAGGTGTTTATGACATCGCCGGTTGGCCTGGTTCTGCTGGCTGCCCATCATTGGAAAAGCGCTTGCCGGGATTTTGTTTGCGGGATCGGTTTTCACCTGAAACAGTTGAATAAATGGCGGAGAGGGTGGGATTCGAACCCACGGTCCCGTGCAAGCGGGACACCGGTTTTCGAGACCGACGCCTTCAGCCACTCGGCCACCTCTCCTTGTTGGGCAAATCCGGGCAAACAAGGCCCGAAAGCAGATGCTGCAGGATTTAAATCGCCAAACTATCCATTTTAAGAAGCCTTGTCAAACAGAAACTGGCCGTGCTGATTACGGGTTAAACATTGCGCTTACTTCCCGGGAATAATGATCCGGATTGCTGCGGATAAAAAGGGGGGGATCAACTTTTATGCCGGCAGTTTTGCCTTTTATACCTGTTACAAGAACGCGTTTGGCCTCAATGCCGGGCCGGGGATGAATCATGCGCAGGTTTTTGGGTTCAATTACAGCATTGCGCATGGCCAAAATAAGGTCTGCCAGGCGTTCTGACGGATAAATTATTGTCAGCCGGCCGGCGGGAGTCAGCATCCGGGCTGCTGCAGCGGCTACATCCTCAAGGGTGACTGCTATTTCGTGTCTGGCAAGGGCGCGCTGGGAATTGGGGTTTATGCGGCCTGAATTTCGTGCAAAATGCGGTGGGTTGCATACAATGGCCTCCACCCGGCCGCCGGTGTCTGCCGGGACAATGGTTTTGATATCCTTGCAAAGGATGCGGATTCTGCTGCTCATATTGTTCTCTGATGCATTTAGCCTGGCAATCCCGGCAAGCTCGGCCTGTATTTCAATGCCGAAAATTTCCCGGATTTGAGGTCTGCGGTAACACAGAATAAGAGGGATTACACCGCAGCCGCATCCAAGATCTATGACCCGGTCGCAGTCCTGCACTGCCGCAAGGTTTCCCAGTATGACCGCGTCAATTGAAAAGCGGTATCCCCCGGGCGGCTGCTTTATGGAAATGCAACCGTTAAAAAACGTGTCAAATGTAAGGTCTGTTGTTTGGTTCATGAGCTGCCGGAAGAAGAAATCGTGCCGATTTTGTATTTGATCCGGCTGATTCGGCCTTCTCCCATTACCCGGTTGATCTGCTCGATTACCTGGGGGGTGATAAAGCGCATTTGCTGGGTAACGGTTGAACTTGCCACATTTACCAGCAGCACGTCATTTTTCAAGGCTGCCGGGCGGCTGTTTTCGTAAATAACAGGGTCAAGCACGCTTTGCCAGATTTGCTGGATCCTGTACAGATCAGAATGCGATTCCCGGCGAAGCTGCCCAACGAGCCCAGAGAGCACATCGCTGATATGGCTGAATTTTTCGTTTCTATACCTGGGCCGGTCCATGGTGTGATCTGTTTGCCGTTTTGTTTGAAGCGATTCTGCACCGCTGTTTTTAATTACTTGACCAAATATTTTATAGCATGGTCTTAATCTGGTTGCAACAACACCAAGGCCTTGACAGTTTGGCGTTAACGTATCATAATTATTTATAAGCAAATGCTTCTTATTCAGAAGCCGGATGGAAAAAGAGATTCGGTAACCTGGCAAAAACACAGACAAAGGAGGTTTCAGATCATGGCTAAAATGACAGAGCGGATGCAGGAATTGTTTAAAAAGGTGCCCGCGGCAGTTCTTGCCACAGCCACCTGTGAGGGAGCCCCGAATGCAGTACCCGTGGGGGCCAAAAAGATCATTGATGATGAAACTGTACTGATTTCCGACCAGTTTCTCAACAAAACCCTGGCCAATTTAAAGGATAACCCAAAAGTGGCCGTGTCTTTCTGGGAAGGCCATGAAGGTTACCAGCTAAAGGGATCTGTTACCATTGAAACCTCTGGGCAGAGATACGAAGAAACCGCAAAATGGATCGAGGAGCTTGGAAACCAGATCGGTGCTCCTTTAAAGTCCAAGGGGGCGGTTATTTTAAAAATTGATGAAATATATGCCCTGGCCCCCGGCCCCGGGGCGGGCAAGAAACTGGCATAGATTATTTTTGCAGGCAGACAGGAAACAAGCCGCCGCCTCATGGCCCATGAGGCGGCGGCTTGTTTTGAACTGATTTTTTTGCCCTAAAATACCTGTTTGTATAATTCAGCCACTTCATTGGGATCTGTGACCGGCCGGGGGTTAAACAGGGTAGGTACGTCTGCAATGGCATGGAAAGGAGCCATTGCCAATGTTTCTTCTGTAACTCCGACCTCTGAGAGCCGCATTGGGTGGCCTGCCTGCTTCATGAGTTTTTCCAGGGCGTCAACGCCTGCCAGGGCAGCATCCCTGGCGTCCATGCCGCCGATGCTCACGCCAAGGGCCTGGGCGGCCAGTGCCAGTTTCTCGGTTGCGAAATCAACATTATATCTCATGACCGCCGGCAGCACAATGCCGCAGGCCGCCCCATGGGGTACGTTTGCAAGCATTCCTACCGTATGTGCCATTGAATGTGCAAGGCCAACCTGGGCTATGCCGAATGCCCAGCCGGCTGCTGTTGCTGCCATCTGCATATTGTTTCTGGCAGCTTCATCTTTGCCGTTTTCAATAACCCTGGGAAGGTTTTCCCGGATCAGCCGGATGGCCTGGAGGGCATGGCCGTCACACAATGCGTTGGACATGGTTGAAGTAAGGGCTTCCACGGCATGGGTCATGGCATCCATGGCTGTTGTGGCGGTAAGTCCCGGCGGCAGGGTCAGGGTAAAGACCGGATCGAGTATAGCGGTGTTTGGCGTGATGTAGTTGTCCACTATATAGACTTTGCGGGCTGCTGTCTGGCTTTTGATCACCGATATGTTGGTAACTTCGCTGCCTGTGCCTGAAGTGGTCGGAATGGCGATATGGGGGATCTGGGGTTCGGTCAGGCGCATTAAGGCAATGTGGTCATCTGCCCTGCCTCCGTTTTTCAGGGTTACGCACACGGCCTTGGCCGTATCAATAACGCTTCCGCCTCCCACGCTGACGATGATATCAGCCCCCAGCTCACGGCCAAGATCAGCGGCTTTGTCCACAGTACCAAGATCGGTGTCCTGGGCGATTTGGTCAAACATTCCCACGCAAAAATCGCCAAGTGCATCTTTGACCTTTTGGGCCAGGCCTGCATCGCGCACCCCCGGATCCGTTAGAATCAGGGCCCGGCTGCCGCCCAGGCGCACCACCTCCCGGTAGACTGAGGGAAGGCTGCCGTGACCGGCCATAACAAGTGTGGGGGTTATGTACTGGACAAAGGGGATGCTGGGATCATCTGAAAACATTTTCATCATGAAATTGCTTTTGGCATCCGCGCTGGCAGAAACATGAACCCGCTTCAGTTCCGTGTATTCAGAAAGACCCGGATGCCCCAGCTCCCTGCCGATGCCCGACTGCTTGTATCCGCCAAACGGGCAGAAATCACCAAATGCGTGAAAGTTGTTTATCCACATGGTGCCGGTCTTGATCTGCCGGGCGATTTTTTCAGCCCTGGCATTGCTGCCTGAAAAAACGCCCCCGCCAAGACCGTAGACGGAATCATTTGCAATCTCTATGGCCTCGTCGTCGGTGTCATATTTGATCACGCAGACCACAGGGCCGAAGATTTCCTCACGGGCGATTTGCATGCTGTTTTTCACGTCCGCGAAAATGGTGGGCTCAAAGAAAAATCCGCCTTCCAGGCCGGCAACCTCGGCGCGTTTGCCGCCGGTGACTATGATTGCCCCCTCCTTTTTGCCGATTTCCACATAGCGTTCCACTGTGGCAAGCTGGGCTGCACTTACAAGCGGGCCCTGGTGGGAGGCCGGATCGAGCTGGTAGCCGATGCGCAGGCTTTGGGCCCGGGTTTTCATTTTATCCAGAAACTCGTCGTAAATCTTTGAGGAAACCAGGACACGGGTGCCGGATTCACAGACCTGTCCCTGGTGGAAAAAGGTTCCAAACAAGGCGCCTTCCACGGCCAGATCCAGGTCCG
>JAABTZ010000100.1 GCA_011389605.1 Desulfobacteraceae bacterium | reverse complement strand
ATCGGCCTTATTCTTGTGTTTACAGGGGTTCTGGGCCGCAAGGATGTGGCTATGCTCTACTGGGATGATGCGGTTTGGTTTATCATGGGCAGCCTTATGTTTGCAGCCGCTTTTGTCAAGACTGGTGTGGACAAGCGGGTATGCCTTATGATGTTCCGAAAGCTTGCCAAGCCCAATGTTAAATGGATCACACTTATTTTTTTCATTATCATAGCCCCGCTTGCCTCTTTTATATCTGATCATGCCCTGGCTGCAATGTTTCTGCCCATAGGCATTCTTTTGTATCAAAACAGCCTTACCAGTGAAATAACAGAGGACACCGAGCTTGCCAAGATGCTTATGATCGGCATTGCCATGGCCTGCAACATTGGCGGTCCAGGCGCGCCTTCCGGAGGTGCCAGAAACGTGATCATGATGACATATCTAAATGACATGTTCGGCCTGGATATCGGCTATTTCCAGTGGGTGACATACTGCATGCCCTATGTTCTTGTAATGATTCCAATAACCTGGCTGATTTTAAACTGGCGCTTTAAGCCGCGCATCCGTTCCCTTGCCCCGGCCATGGACCATTTGAGGGGAGAAATAGATCGCATGGGAGGCTGGAACAAAAAGCAGATCTGGGCAATTATCATTTTTGTGGTGATGGTGTTTGGCTGGTTTACGGAAAAAAGCTTTTACCAGATCGGCATTTATCCCATCCGCCTGGGCATAGGCGTGATTGCCGTGGCAGGAGCTGTGGCCTATCTTCTGGCAGGAGTTGTCAACTGGCGCGATTATCAGGAAAGGGTGGACTGGGGTGTTGTCTGGCTTTATGCCGGGGCCATTATTTTCGGCCGCGTTCTTGACCAGACCGGTGCGGCTTACTGGATTGCCAGAAGCGCCATAGATGCCATAGCGCCGCTGGGTCTTGACTCCGGGCTTCCGCTTATGGCTGTTTCAAACGGCCTGACCGGCATAATCACCAACCTGATGGCAGACGGGCCCGCAGCCGCTGCGGTCGGTCCCATCGCTTTAAACATGGCAGGCCTTGTTCATCCGGGCAGCACATTTCTGCCATTTATGGCCATGTCAACAGCCATTGCCTCTTCATTTGCGTTCTGCCTTATAATCGGAACTCCTCCCAACGCCATTGTATATGCCAGCGGTTATCTTGAGCCAAAGGATTATCTCAGAATAGGCGTTCCCATCTGGATTATTACAAATATTCTTCTTCTGGTGATGACCGCATGTTACTGGGGGCTCAGGGGGTTTGGGGGGTTGCCGGGATTTTGAAACAGTTAAGGTGCCATCAAATTTTACAGCTTGTAAATTTATGTTTCCCCCCGTTTATAAAAAAACAGGCGTCCGGCCGCCGGAAAATGGCGGCCGGTCTTGCTATGGCCTTGTCCCGGGGCAGGGCTAATCGCTGGCATATATATTGCTATTGTATTTTTTAAGCACACAGCGATCACGGGCGCGGCCATGGGTGTCTTGTAAGAAAGGGCCGGAAAAGATGGTGCGTTGCTGGAATATCAACATTCTATAATTATTGCGGGGGGAAACATGGCTTCCATATTGATTCTGGACAATGAACCATATCGCCGGCAAATGCTTATCCGTTATCTTTGTGAGGCCGGCTACGGTGCCTGCGGCATCGGCGATGAAGATTATGATTCGTCAATGGATTATTCGGCCTTTGGTCTGATTATCGTCAACCTCTATCCTGATGCAATGCGTACATGGGATTTTTATATGAACTTTAAGAAAAAATACCCTGATTTGCCTGTTCTGGTTTATCTGAAAAAAAGCTTTCATGCATTCAGAAGCCTCAAGCAGGTCATCGGTTCTATTTTAGGTCATCCTGAACAGACAGCAAACTGTCTGCTCTGCAAGCATGGCATCCGGGCTGATGCCCCCAGTATTTTGTAGAAGATCTGTAAAAAGGCTGTAAAAAAGAGTTGAGTCGTTGAAAGGATAAGCCATGAGCGTTTTGAATCTAGACAAGCTTTTTTCTCCGGAATCCATTGCCGTCATTGGTGCCAGTGAAAAAGAAGGCAGCATCGGCACTATTGTGATGAAAAACCTTATCGATGGTGGATACAGGGGCCGTATTTATCCGGTCAATCCCAATTATTCAGAAGTATTCGGCAGACCTGTGTTTAAATCCGTGAAAAAGCTGCCTGTAACCGCTGATATGGCGCTTGTGGTCACACCCATAAAGACTGTTGCAGGCATTGTTCATGAATGCATGGAAAGAGGGCTTGGCGGGGCTGTGGTTTTTTCTGCCGGAGGCAGGGAGACCGGCGCAAAAGGCGCGGCTATTGAGGCTGAAATCAAGCAGAAAATAGCACCCAACGGATTCAGGGTTCTGGGTCCCAACTGCCTGGGAATAATTTCAACCCGCGCACGGATGAACGCCACATTTGCAAGCCGGATGCCCGTTTCAGGAAAAATGGCTTTTATTTCTCAGAGCGGGGCCATCTGCACGGCCATTCTGGATTTTGCCGCAAAGGCGGAGATCGGGTTCAGCTATTTCATAAGCCTTGGCTCCATGATAGACGTTGATTTTGGCGATGTCATAGATTATCTGGGAAATGATCCATATGTCAGCAGCATTGTTATGTATGTGGAAAATATTACAAGGATCCGGAATTTTATGAGTGCTGCAAGGGCCGTGTCCAGGATAAAGCCAATTATTGCACTCAAAGCCGGCAGAACCAGGGCAGGAGCTTTGGCTGCAGCCTCTCATACCGGGGCCATGGCAGGAGAAGATGCCGTTTATGAGGCTGCGTTTAAGCGTGCCGGAATCGTCCGGGTAAAGACCTTTGCCGAACTTTTTGACTGCACCGAGTTTATAGGAAAACAGCCGCGGCCTTCCGGCAACGGCCTTGCCATTTTGACCAATGCCGGAGGCCCCGGGGTTATGGCTGCCGATGCCCTTTGGGACTATGGAGTGTCTCCTGCTGCCCTGGAGCCTGAAACCATAAAGCGTCTTGATGCCGTTCTTCCATCTCACTGGAGCCGTTCCAATCCTGTTGATATTCTGGGTGATGCTGATGCCAAGCGGTATGCCGGTGCAGCAGACATCCTCATGAGTGCAAAAGAGGTCGACGGCATGCTGGTGATGCTTGCCCCCCAGGCCATCGCAGATCCCACCGGGGTAGCGATTCTGCTTGCTCAACGGCTGAAAAACCATTCTTATCCTGTTTTTACGGCATGGCTTGGGGGAAGCGATGTTGAAGCAGGAAGGGCGATTTTCCGCAAAGCAGGCATCCCGACATTTGATTCGCCTGAAAGGGCGGTTCGGGCATTTATGGATCTTTATCATTATTCCCGCAATATTGAAATGCTTCAGCAGATCCCGGAGAAGCTGCCTGACCGGCTTGATTTTGATCATCACAAGGCACAAAAATTAATTAACACAGGACTTTCCAGGGAAAACGGCCTGCTTTCTGAAGTAGAATCCAAGCAATTGCTTGCATCCTACGGTATTGCCGTTAACGCGACCGAAGAGGCTTTCACCGAGGAGCAGGCTGTTTCTGTTGCGGAAAAAATCGGATTTCCGGTTGTCCTAAAGGTTGTTTCCACGCAAATAACCCATAAAAGCGATATGGGCGGAGTTGTGCTCGATATCCGTGATCCGGAAGAGGTCAGGATTGCTTATCAGCAGATCAGGGAGCGGCTGGCATCGCGTTATGCAGTGCCCTTTAAAGGAGTCAGTATCCAGAAAATGCTTCCCGGCGGGCATTGTGAGATAATTGTTGGTGCAAAAAAGGATCGTGATTTCGGACCTGTGCTACTGTTTGGTACAGGGGGGGTATTAACGGAGGTGTTTAAAGACCGTTCCATCGCATTGCCCCCCCTGAACCGACTTCTTGCGCGCAGGATGATGGAGGAAACACGCATTTATAAGGTTTTATCAGGATACCGCAATATTGACGCCCTTGATATGGTTCAGCTTGAATCGCTTCTTATGAGACTTTCCCAGCTGGTTACCGATTTTGCCGAGATTGCTGAAATCGAAATGAATCCTTTGATGATTCATGAAAACAGGGTTATTGCCGCAGATGCCCGCGTTATTATAAGGCCTTCGGAAAAAGAGGCTCCTTTACACCTGGTTATAAGCCCTTACCCCAACCAGTACGAGGAGCATGTGGAGATAGAGGGTGTGGGGCCTGTTCTGGTAAGACCAATCCGGCCGGAAGACGCCCCTCTTATGGAGGAGATGTTTAACAGCCTGTCGCCTGTAAGCATTTACTACCGGTTTTTCAGCCCCATGAAGCGGCTGCCCCATCACATGCTGGCCCGGTTTACCCAGATCGACTATGACCGCCAGATTGCCATGGTGGCAATATCTTTTACCGACGGAACGGAAAAAATGCTTGGTGTAAGCCGTGTGATTTCAGAGATAAACGGGAAAAGGGCTGAATTTGCAGTGCTTGTGTGCGATCAGTGCCACGGCAGAGGAATCGGTGCTGCTCTTTTAAAACGCTGCCTGGCAATTGCACAGACCCGGGGCATTGAAAAAATCTGGGGGATAGTCCTGCCCGGCAATACAAAGATGCTTGCCCTGGCAAGAAAGCTTGGCTTTGAGGTAAAGCAGCAGGCAGGCACAGGTGAATATGAGGTAACCCTGGATTTCAGCCATCCCTGCCATGAGCCAGGCCATGTAATGGCTGCAGGATAAAAATCATTTAAAAAGGAGACGGACAATGGCCGATAAATATTTAAAATATATTCCAGGAACATATGTAAAGCGTATGCCGGGCAGTGAGAGTATGGCCGAGCAGGCCATCAGGGAGTGGGAGAAAAAACGCCTGGAAGCCTTTAAACAAAAAACAGCAAAACCCAGGATCACAAAATGTATAACCTTTTCCAGGAAAATAGGAGTGGGGGCACTGGAAATAGCAGATCTTCTGTCTTCACGGCTAAACAAAATGAGGGTTGTTGACAGGGAAATAATGGAGCAGATTGCAAACAGCAAAAAACTCGGGGAAAAAACCATAAATTCTTTTGATGAAAGGTACCCCGGGGTCATGCAGGACCTTGCCTCCCTTTTGTTCGGGGAAAAGTCTTTTACCATGGCTGATTACATGAGGTATCTCACCGGCGCGGTGTTTGCCCTGGCAGATGCCGAACCAACCATTTTTGTGGGCCGGGCCGTCCATCTGATCCTTCCCAGGAAAAGGGTTCTTGCTGTGCGGTTTATTGCCTCGCGGGAATTTCGGATAAAGCGAATTGCAGATATACTTGAGGTGACCGAGGACATGGCTGCCAAAGAACTTGACCGGGTGGACAGGGAGCAGAGGGATTTTTTCAGGAAGAATTTCAATAAAAAAGATGCCTCACCCTATGAATTTGATATGGTTATTAACCGGGATTATCTTGGAGATCCTGATGCAGCAGCAGAAATTGTTGTAAAAGCTTATAAAGAAAAATTTGAACAATAGTTGAGCCGGGCTTATTTTTGAAAAGGATATATTTATGAGCAGGAATATTAAAGAAATTTTTTTTGCGGATTGCAAAGGAGAGAGCATGAGCAGTGTTAATAAGGGTCGGCGTAGGGTCATTTTTAGTATTGCCGCTCCGGGGGCTGTTGAGGTGGGGGTTGGAGGAAGTTTTAATGACTGGAATGCAAGCAGGCATCCCCTAAAGAAAAAGCCAGGCGGTTTTTGGGAAAAAATCGTAATGCTGCCCCCGGGGCGTTATGAGTATAAGTACATGGTAGACGGTAGCTGGTGCCTTGATCCTTCCAATCCCAGGGTGTGTGATAATTTTTTCGGCACCGGAAATTCCGTTATTGAAATCAACCCAGCGACTGCCGATCCCCGATCCCGAAAGCCATGACCGGCATTCCGGGAAATGCTGCCGAAGAATCAGTATGGCCCAGAATGATGCCGCTTTCCATGGATTTTATAGTTTCCTGACACTTGCCGAATGCGTTATAGATCCTTGCAATCGCCTGGCCAGGACTTACGGTGTCGCCTGGTTTTGCAAGAAATCTGAGGATTCCGCTTGTCGAGGCGCAGGGTCTTGCACTGTATAAAAGATTTCGGCCCTGGTAGAGTTCTGCTGCCTGGTGGACAAAGCCTGCGCCCGGAGGCATGATCATGCCAAGGCTTGCAGGAGATTTTTTACGGCTCTGACCCCGAATTCAATGTTTTTTCGTTTCACCCACTGACCCCCCGCCTTTTCCGGGAAAACACCGGTTTAAGTCCTCACCAAAAACCTTGACCGCCCAAAAAGCCTTCGCTCCGCCCGGGCGGCAGCGATGACACTGTTTGTCCTCTTAATGGTTACCCTGCCTCTGGTCTGCTGGGAAAAACAGAATTTACGATGTAAAAGGGACGGCAGGGCGGGAAAGGCTGCTATCCCTGCTGCTTATCCTTAGTTAAGGTGGCAGTTAAAACGGCAATCGTGTGTTTTTTGTGCATTTTAGGCACGTAAATGTGCTTGACCACACGGATTGTAATCATAGAATCTTTATTTTCAACTCTTTTCGCGGGCTTCGGGCCATAAACCACACAAGGGAAAAGGATTGTAAAAGCTGCTATACTTATTGAAATTTCAAATAAATATTTTTTATCCGGCCGTCATAAAATGCTTGACGTGGTGACGACTTGAGATCATATATCAGAAAAACCGGAACGGAGTTGAATCTTAAAATAAATATTTGATTTTATATTAGAAAAATGCCGTTCATAACCACGGTTTTTGAGCTATGTCGGATTAAAGAATTTCCAGAGGGGAATTCACACCTTCCCTCGCCCTATGAACAATTAAGAAAATAAGGAAAAACATCATGCAGGAATTGATATCCAATAAGGAAGAATCCGCACTTATGGAACCAGAGAAAGATGACGAACCTCCCAGCGGGCACCCTCACTTAGTGCCCCAGCTTGTCAAACCAAGCCCCCCGCGCCATGCCCGATCCATTGCTTTTAAAAAACCCCGCAATATCAATAAAGACGTCATTCAGCGCACCCGCATGTTCCGTAAACGCTTTTTCCCGATAGTGGCGGACAAGGACTGGAACAACTGGCACTGGCAGGTGCGCAACCGCATCTGTTCACAAGCCCAGTTGAAGCGCTTTCTTCGTCTCTCCTTTGAAGAAGAAAACGCATTTAACTGCCTGAACACGAAAATTCCCCTGGGCATTACCCCCTACTACATGAGTCTGCTGCCCGAAGATATGCCGGAACATCCTTTGCGCAGGACCGTGGTGCCCACCATGCATGAATTTTTTAAAATGCCGGGGGAAGAAAATGATCCCCTGGGTGAAGAGGCCCACAGCCCGGTTCACGGCCTGGTGCACCGTTATCCTGATCGGGTGCTTCTGTTGCTGAACGATTTTTGTGCAGCCTTTTGCCGGTACTGCACCCGGTCCCGGATGATCGGGCGGGGCAATATGGGTGCCGGCGGGGGCCGGCTGGAAAAAGCTTTTGAATATATTCGAAACAACCCAATGATCCGTGATGTGCTGCTCTCCGGGGGCGATCCCCTTACCCTGAGCGATGCCAAGCTGGAGTGGATACTGGCAAACCTCCGAAGCATCCCCCATGTGGAAATCGTCCGCATCGGTTCCAAGGTTCCGGCCGTGCTGCCCCAGCGGGTGACCCAGCAGCTGGTGAGGGTTCTCCGGAAATACCATCCCCTCTGGATGAGTCTTCATTTTACCCATCCGGACGAATGCACGCCGGAGGCGTATAAAGCCTGCAAAATGCTTGCAGACGCCGGTATTCCCCTGGGCTCTCAGACGGTGCTGCTCAAAGGGATCAATGACAACACGGAAACCATGACGGCGTTGATGCATCAGCTGATGAAAATGCGCGTCAAACCCTACTACCTGTATCAGTGCGATCCGGTGACGGGCACCGGGCATTTCCGGACATCCGTGGAAAAGGGCCTGGAGATTATCCGGGGCCTGCGGGGGCATACATCCGGGTATGCGGTGCCCAATTATGTGATTGACGCCCCTGGCGGCGGCGGGAAAATACCGTTGATGCCGGATTACGTGGTGAGCAAAACCGCGGAAGAGATTTTTTTGTGCAATTACGAAGACAAGATTTTTTCCTACCCCCTGTCGCCGGGGATGGAAAGTATTTGTGCGTCGGGAGGGAACTGGAAAAATGACATCCGAACTGAAACTCTGAGCGGAGTTCACGAAAATGCGCCTGACATGTTGTATGAAGAAATTATTCTGGAGAAAAGATTATGAAAATCGGCATGACCTATGATCTGCGCAGCGAATATCTGGCCATGGGCTACAGCGAGGATGAAACGGCTGAATTTGACCGGGATGACACCATCAGTGCCATTGAAAATGCGCTGCAGACCCTCGGGCATAAAACAGACCGCATCGGAAATGCCAAAACATTAACCAGCCGCCTGGTTGCGGGAGACAGATGGGATCTGGTGTTTAACATTGCCGAAGGGCTTTTCGGGATTGCCCGGGAAGCCCAGGTGCCGGCCATCCTGGATTTGTATGAAATCCCCTATACGTTTTCAGACCCTCTGATCATGGGGCTCACCCTGCATAAGGCAATGGCCAAGCAGGTGATCCGGGAAAGCGGATTTTCCACTCCGGATTTCAAAGTGGTGGCAACTGCTGCGGATGCCGCGGGTCTTAAATTTCAGCCACCGTATTTTGTGAAGCCTGTGGCCGAGGGCACCGGCAAAGGTATCAGTGAAAAGTCCATAGTCCTTGAACCAATTCATATGGCGGCGCTTTGCAGTGAACTCCTGAAACAATACCGTCAGCCCGTGCTGGTGGAAAGGTATCTTTCCGGCCGTGAATTCACCGTGGGTATTGCCGGTACCGGACCGGACGCGGAAGTGCTGGGCACTCTGGAGGTGATCCTGCTTCCGGCCGCGGAAAAAGGGGTGTATTCTTATGTAAAC
>JAABTZ010000099.1 GCA_011389605.1 Desulfobacteraceae bacterium | reverse complement strand
CGCGGTCTTTGAAGCCTCCGGGTTTCATGTGGCCCCGCATCCGCCTGCTGACGAAAATGTTTTAAAACTGGGCCGGGCTCATACATCCTGCAAGGAGTGTCTGCCGCTTATCCTTACCACCGGAACACTTCTTAATTATTCATATAATCTCAAGAAAAAAGACGAAGTTCTTGTTTATTTTATGGCTTCTGCTTCAGGGCCGTGCCGGTTCGGCCAGTATTGGGTGTTTATGGAAGATCTTGTCAGGCGCCTGGAAATTGCCGACGTGGCTATTTTTTCCCTGACCTCTGATAATTCCTATTTTGGCCTTGAGGGGCATTTAAACTATTACAAGGCCTGGTGGGCGCTGGTGATTTCCGATGTAATGGAGGATATCCGTTCCATGCTTTTAGCCAATGCAGTGGATGCCGGCCTGGCCATGGATGTTTTTCAAGCCCGTTGGCAGCCTGTTGTAAATGCAATGAAAAGCGGGGGATTTGAACAGATCATGGATGAGCTGGACAAAAGCGTTGAGGCTTTTTCCGGCATAGACATGAAAAAGGACCCGGCAGACGTGCCGGTTATCCTTGTGACAGGTGAGATTTTTGTAAGACGCGACGGACTTTCCCGACAGTTTATCACCGAACGGCTTGCCCGGAAGGGCTTTGCCGTTGTCTGCTCGCCGGTTTCAGAATGGATAAGGTATGCCGACTATTGCATTGAGACCGAAGGAGATAACTGGCAGAAGCTTTCCCTGGGCCAGAAACTTAGATTCAAGATTCGCAGGATTTTCATGAACCGCTATGAAAAAAGAATTTTTGGATCCCTGTCCCGCACGGGGCTGGTGCATAATCCATGGACTGATGTGCGAACGGTCATTGAAAATGCAACCCCCTATATTTCGCCCAATCTGGGAGGGGAAGCCATTTTAACCGTAGGAAGCGCCCTGACCGAGATTGCATCCGAGGTTTGCGGGGTTATTGCCATCGGCCCGTTTGGATGCATGCCCAACCGTATTGCAGAATCCATTCTAAGCGAGGTCATGACAAAAGATGACAAGCTGGGCATTGCCACCAGGGAGAAACATCTGCAAACCATGCTCGCAGATTTGGATTCCCTGCCGTTTCTGGCCGTGGAAAGCGACGGTTCGCCTTTTCCCCAGCTAATAGAGGCAAAGCTTGAGGCGTTCTGCCTAAGGGCCTTGCGCCTGCATGACCGCATGCGTGCATTAAACTAAATCCTGAACTGAGCGATTTTCTAGTTTGCCGCGGATATAAGGAAGATCGCTCAATTCATGTAAATTGTCTTCTATTCGTCCCGGAATTTATAAAAAATATTGTAAATCTCTTTGCCTTTTTCTGTAAGAAAAGCATTGTTTAATATATCGCCCACAAAATACATCGCCTCATCAATAGAATGCTTGTCGTCCATAAGGGACAGATGAATTGCGGCCTCGTTTATGGCCAGATTAAAATATGCCAGAAGAACAGGATTGACCGGATGGATAATTCCGTTTTTAATGGCTGCTTCAAATTCTTTGATCAGGTCTTCTATCATCTCCTGGTATAACCGGGACAGGCGTTGCCTGGCCCATGGATCGCCGATGATCACCCCTGATCTTAACTGATTTAAGATTTCCCCGATTTTTGGATAATGTTTGTAAAAGGTCTCGAACATGATTTTTGATCTTTGACTCAGATCCTTTTCACCCTTGAGTGATTGGCGGATTTGTTTTTTGAAATTTCTGACAACATATTCAATTATTTCAATGAAAAGTTCTCTTTTGTCCCTGAAATAGCGGTAAAAGGTGGGAGAAGAGATGCCCACCGCCTTGGTGATGTCCCTTATATTGGTAAGGAAGTATCCCCGATGTGCGTATAGCCTGAGGGTTGCCTCTATGATTTGTTCTTTTTTCTGCAGGCTTTTTTCAGTATTTTTTCCCGGGCGGTTTGTGTCTTTGCAGTGGGCCGGCTTTACCAATGTGTAGCTTTCGCTTAATTTGTGCCCGATATAATCAAGCGGAACCCGGGATTTCTTGGTTGTCCTTAGATAATCAAGCTTGATTTTTTGAATGGCTTCGAGCCGTTTGACATGGCTGTGATCATAATCGCACATGGTTTGGCTGATTTTTGAGGGGCGATGCAGCAATCCGTAATTAACGTAATAATGAATTGTTGAACGGGGGATGCCGGAAATTTGCTCTAATTCACTGATTTTCATTTTTTTCCCTGCTTGCATTATTTGTTTCCGGGCCCGGAAGGACACCGAACAATTATAAAGTGAAATTATAAAGTAAATAATTTTCGATTTAAAAAAACTTTGCGAATTTCATCTGCCCGCAATGGTATTATATGGAAAACATGGTTTTATATATAATAATTAATATTTTTATTACGGTAAGTTGTGCTAATAATTGCGATCAGCCTTTTTAGATTTTCTGTTTGACATATCACCTTTTTTTTTGTCAAAAAGAAAATTTATACGCAACCATTTTGTAAAACTATTTTACGCTATATAATGCATCTGCACTGGTTGACAACACTGAAGAAAAGGGAGAATTGATCATGTTAAATTCAAGACTTTGCAAGCTGTTAGGTATCAAATACCCCATTATCCAGGCCGGCATGGGGCCGTTTTCAAACAACAACCTTTGCGTGGCAGCGGCAAACGCAGGTGTTCTGGGGCTGCTTTCCACCAGTGGTCTTTTCAGCAAGGAAGACCAGCCTTGGGTTTACAATGCATTTTGCGAAACCGGCGAAGCAGATCCCGAAGATGACATGGCAACTGTATTTGAAAAGGTTTTGAAACGAACTTATCGTCTTGTCAAGGACAAGGACGGAGTCTTTGGTCCCAATATAATGGTGTCTGCTGAACTCAAGGAGCAGGCAAACATCATGATCGAAACAGCCATAAAGGTAAGGGAAGAAAATCCTGATATCAAAAATCACCTGAAAGTAATTTACACTTCTGCCGGAGATCCAATGGGCTGGGGTGAAAAAATCAAGGGAGCAGGGTTTAAATGGATTCATGTTATCCCTTCAGTCCGGGCTGCCCAGCGATGCAAAAAGGCCGGTGTTGACGTGGTTGTCGCCTCAGGTCATGAGGGTGGCTTTCATACGCATTGGGAACCTTTGCATTCAATGGTTTTGATTCCGGCGGTTGCCGATGCGGTCTCTGATGAAAATACAATGGTGGTTGGCGCCGGGGGTATTTCCGATGGCAAAAGCCTGGTTGCTGCCCTGGCGCTGGGGGCAGACGGTGTGTTGATGGGAACGCGTTTTCTGGCAACCCGGGAAAGTGATTTTCATCAGATATGGAAAGAAAGCGTGGTTAAAGCCGGTGATCGCGGCACCCTGATTGCGCGTGGCTTTGTGGGGCCCGCCCGCTGGCTGAGAAATCCCCGCAGTGAAGAGCACGCAGTAAACACCCTGAAGAAATCGCCCGGTGTGTTTCTGGGAATGCCGGATGACTATACCAACATGGACATGTCTTTGATTGATTATGAAATTGAGTCAATCAAAGCTACATATGAGGGCAATGAGGAAAAGGCGCTCATGGCAGCCGGCGAAGTAGCCCAGCGCATAAATGACATGCCGGCGGTAGACGATATGGTAAAGGCCATCGTAAAAGAGGCCGAAGATGTTATTGGGGGCATGCAAAATAAATTTATGGCCTGATTGGAATCACCTGAGTTGCCTTACCAGAAAAGTGGAATTCATATAGGTAGTGGGTCAATAACTGACAAACTCGTAAAAAGTCGGTTTTCAGATGGCGCCGTAAAAAGTTCAAGATCAAGGCTTGCGCGATTTCGAAGAATGCAGAGTACTTAGCCGTACGTGAAATTCTTCAGAAATTGCGCGTAACGCAGATATTGGACTTTTACGGTGCCATCAATAACTCAGGCATCGCATGAAATGTTTTACGGCAATAAAGGAGGGGTGATAATATGAAGACAAGAAAAATCAACCTGCCTCGGGGTGAATTTAATATCAGGCAAGGGGGCAATCAAAACGGAGTCCCGGTTGTCATGCTTCATGGATGGCCGGAAACTTCCTATTGCTGGCAAGGCGTTGCAGCCCACCTGGATCCGGCTCTGCGCGTGATTGCCCCGGATCTGCGGGGACTTGGCGACAGTGAGCGAACCCTGGATCTTAAGGCTTACCAGAAAGTGGAGCTGGCCAAAGATATCATAGAGCTTCTGGATACTCTTGAAATTGATCATTTTTTTCTGGCCGGCCACGATTGGGGCGGTATGGTGGCCCAGGAGATGGCACTTCTTATTCCTCAACGGGTAAAACGGCTGGTTATTATGAATATTGCCGTGCTGACCAATCCTGCGGGAACACTTGAAGCAAGAAAGATTATATTCAGCAAGGGCGGAATTGCATTCTGGTATCAATATTTCCAGCAGCAGCCAAAATTGCCCGAGGCCATGATCAAAGGCAATGAAGAGGTCTGGATCCGTTATTTTTTTGGCAAAGCCGGTCAGGATGGCACCATCCCGGCCGAAGCCATTGAGGAATACATCCGCTGCTACAGCATTGAGAACACACCGGCCACTGCTGCCTCCTACTATCGAGCCATGCGGCTTGATGCACCACACTGGGCAGAACTGGGGGCAGAGAAATTTCCAATGCCTGCTCTTTATATTCATGGCAATAAAGATTCGGTTATTATTCCCGAATTTTTAAACCATATCGAGGATGGCTTTGACTCTGTTGAGGTAAAATCCCTGCAGACAGGGCATTTTGTGCAGGAAGAAAAACCACGGGAAGTGGCGCTGCTTATGAATGAATTTTTAAAAGAAACATGATGGCGCTGCAAAAAGCTCTCTGTGTTTCACACCGTACGTGGAAATTGAGTCTACAGGAGGCTCCTGGAGCCAGGAAACTCCTTTTCCCCGCCGCCGGTCGGCCAGGACGCCTATGGATTTCCTTTTCTGCAAAAACACCGTCCTGGCTGGATAAGCAGCTTGTTTCGGCGCCATCAAGCATTGTCTGTAAAAGCGGATACAAAGGAGCGAAGATGAAATCAATACCTGCAACAATAATAATTTTGTTTTTGATCTCCGTGATGCTTGGGGTTCCTGTATCAATTGCGGAAACAGGGGGGCCGGAACCGACAATCGCCGTTACAGCCGAAAGCGACCTGCCGGGGGCTTCTGTCAGCCAGAGGGCTGAACGGGCGCCTTTCATACTCATTTTCAACGGTGATGGAAATCTTGTCGAAACCCACTCATTTCCGATCAGGCGGGATGCCGGAGCCGACCGGGCTCTGGCGGCATGGCTTGCTGAAAAAAAAACCAAAATCCTAATCAGCGGCAATATCGATAAAAATCTTATGGGAAATCTTAAACAAAATCAAATCTCTGCCATTGAAACCCGTGGAAGTGTGTCCAGGGCTGTAAGGGATGCGCTCAAATAGAGAGAAAAATCATTTCATCTTCACCCTCACCTGAATTATCCAAAAAACACAATTTACTTGACAATTTTGTACGGGTTTAGGAAAAAAGAACGCTGTATTATTTGTCCGGGAGTCAAAATTGACAAACTCGTAAAAAGTCTGATTTCAGATTGGGCCGTAAAAAGTTCAAGTTTTCGTGACGCCGATCAGCCAGGGAGCTTACGGATTTGCTTTTTGCAAAAATTCAGCAGTGGCGGAATAGAGAGCTTTTTACGAAGTCGTCTAAGTTTTTTTTGCAGCAGGGCAACAATCATGGAACCAGGATTATACCTTCTTGGCTCAGGCATAAATCAGCTGTTTGATGCCACGGACCCAGACAGTCTGGCAATGTGCCATCCGGCCTGGGAAAAAGATATTAAAAGCTTTTCTCCCTGGTCTTTGACCGAAGCTGATGCAAATAGTAACGCCGGTCCCTTGCGGATATGGTGTTCCGGGACAGCTTCGGCTGAAAGTTCAATTCTTGTCTGCGGCAGATGTGCTTCAACCATGGATTGTGTGCGGCAATTAACGGATATCTGCGGGCTTTCGCCATGGGATTGCCTGATGGCAGCAGAGCAGCAAAAGGGCAGGGGCCAGATGGAGCGAGCCTGGATTTCGCCTCCTGGCAATCTTTATGTTTCCTGGTACTGGCCGGAGCTGGAATCAATTGCCGGGGCCCGGCCTGGATGGCAGGCCATGGCCTCTCTTCTTGCAGGGGATCTTGTGGCATCAGCGCTGGAATCCTTTGGAGTTGATATCCGCATAAAATGGCCCAATGATCTGCTTGCCGACGACCACAAAGTCTGCGGCATACTTGTGGAAAGCCGGGGCGGCCGCCTTGTTGTTGGCATAGGTGTCAACCTTGCTTCTGCCCCGCCAAGGGAGCGGTTAACAGATCAATTCGCACTTCCGGCCGCAAGTCTGTCGGATCTGGGATTTGATATAACGCCTTTGGAATTGTTTCTGCGCCTTGCTCAAGCAGGGCGAAAGAGGCTTGAGCATCAGATTTCCACCCTGGCGCCGGAGGAGTTTGTAATGCAGCTTCAAAAACGCCTGGCCTGGCTCGGCCGGCAAGTGACCATACGCCGCGGCACAAAAGAGGCAGTCCTGGGCCAACTCCGGGGGATTTCCGCCGACGGGGGGTTGATAGTGCGTATCAGTGGTAAAACAAACGTACTTTATACAGGCAGTATACTTCCCAAAGAAAATATTGATACTTAAAATAGTGATGGCCCTTAAAAAGTCCAAGATCTTGAACTTTTAAGTAACTTCAAAAAAAAGTTACTGTTATATCTCGGTCCCGGGCCTCGGCCCGGGGGATACTTTAGAGAAAACTTTTTTTTGCTCTCTGACGAAATTGCACTTCGTTGCCCTTACGGCGGTGCGGAAAAAGGGGTTTCCGAGCGGAAATCGAGTCTCCAGAAGGCTCCTGGAGCGAGGAAACTCCTTTTTTCGTGCCGCCGATCAGCCAGGGAACTTACGGATTTGCTTTTTGCAAAAATTCAGCAGTGGCAAAATAGAGAGCTTTTTACGACGCCATTTGGGAAGCGAGTTTTTACGAGTGCATCAAGTAATACTTTATTTATAATTTATAAACTTTTGATTTTAAAGCTATAAAGGTAATCTTACATGACTTATGCAACTTCTTCCAAGGTTAAAACATTTGCACAGGTTCAGTCCGAAATCGAGAAAAAACCAATTCTTATTGCCAACCGCGGCATTCCGGCCCGGCGCATCAGCCGTTCCATCTCAGAGCAGCTTGAAGCCGTGGCCATAATGACTGCAACAGACGTGGACAAGACCTCGCCGTCCACCCTTGGTGCCCATGAGTTAATGCTTCTCGGAGACGATCCCAACGCCTACCTGGACCTTGATCGGATTGTTCGAAAGGCAAAAGAACGCGGAGTAATAGGCATTCACCCTGGATGGGGATTTGGTGCTGAAGACGACACGTTTCCGGCCAAATGCCTGCAGGCCGGCATCACTTTTATCGGTCCGCCTCAGGAGGCCATGAAAATTCTTGGCAACAAAGTATCGGTGCGACGCCTGGCCCGGCAACTGGGCGTACCGGTTGTGCCCGGCTCAGATGACGCTGTCACCATTCCCGAAGCCCGAAAAGTTGCCGCTAAAATCGGTTTTCCCATAATGCTCAAGGCTGAAGGCGGAGGCGGAGGCAGGGGTATCTACGAAGTCCATTCCGAAAGCGAACTTGAATCTGCCTTTCACAAAGCATCTGTCATGGCCGAAGCCTCATTTGGCAACCCCAGGGTATATGTGGAAAAATACCTGCCCAGCGTGCGCCACATTGAAATTCAGGTAATTGCCGACAAGTACGGCAACGTTTTTGCCTTTGACGAGCGTGACTGCAGCGTGCAGCGCAATCATCAGAAGCTGGTAGAAATCACGCCTTCACCATGGCCTAAAATGACACCTGAGCTGCGCGAGCGCCTTAAACAATACTCCCGGCAGCTGGTAATGGAAGTTGGGTATTACAGTCTGGCCACTGTGGAGTTTCTGCTGGATCAAAACGCTGATCCATGCCTGATAGAAGTCAACACCCGTCTGCAGGTGGAACACGGCATCACCGAATGCCGCTACGGAATAGACCTTGTCGAAGAGCAGATCGCCGTGGCCTTCGGGGCCAGGCTCCGGTTCTCCGAGCAGGTTACCGTGCCGTATCTGCACGCAATGCAATGCCGGATAAACTGCGAGGATCCGCAAAAAGATTTCACCCCCAACTCCGGGCTGCTCAGCCGCTACGTTTCTCCCGGCGGCCAGGGCGTGCGTCTGGATTCATGCGTTACCGAGGGATACGAATTCCCCTCCCAGTACGACTCGGCCGCCTCATTGCTGATTACCTACGGCAATTCCTGGGAAAAGGCTGTAAAGCTCATGCAGCGGGCGCTTCGGGAATACATGATCAGCGGGGTGAAAACAACCATTTCCTTTCACAGCCAGATAGTAAGGCACCCGGTGTTTGTGGCCGGCGATTATGACACGCGGTTTATCGAAAAACATCCGGAACTGATGTTTTACTCGGATATCGAGCCCGAGGCCCTGCGTATTTCCCGGCTGGTGGCTGAAATTTCGGCCCGGGGATACAATCCCTTTGTGGAACTCGGAGACTACCGGGGCAGAAGCGACAAGCGGGAAGGGCGCCTGGAGGTTGTGCTGCCGCATCTTAAAAACCGGTCGGACAAAGTGCTGACCTATCCACGGCGGGACCGCAAATCAGCTCTTGATCTGGTTCGCCAAACCCGGCTGGAGGGAATCGTTCATTTCACGGATACCACAACCCGGGATATTACCCAGTCCAACAGCGGCAACCGGTTCCGGCTGGCCGAAGACAGGCTTGTTGGACCGTATCTGGATCAGTGCGGATTTTTTTCCATTGAAAACGGGGGGGGAGCCCATTTTCATGTGGCAATGCTTGCCAACATGACCTATCCCTTTACAGAAGCCGGGCAGTGGAATGATTTTGCTCCGGAGTCCTTAAA
>JAABTZ010000098.1 GCA_011389605.1 Desulfobacteraceae bacterium | reverse complement strand
ATGCAGCGTACTTAGCCGTACGTGAAATTCTGAAAAATCGCGCGTAACGCAGATATTGGACTTTTTACGGTTCCATCTGTTTTTAAGAAGAAGCCGGTTCCATCTCCCCGAGTCGCTTGCGAATAATTTCAAGTTGAGACTGGAGCGCTTCGGCCTGCTGCTGCAATCCCTGCCTTTCAGCTTCCGGATTCGGCTGGGCATAAGGGCCGCTGCGTGCCCATGCGGGCAGACCTGTTGCGTAGAACTGGTTACGCCATCCAAATCCGCCGCCGCCTGAAAAACGACGCCCAAAGCCCCGGCCGGATGCAAAACCTCTTTTAAATCCGGGCATCCAGCCGCGCCCGGGGCCGGGGCCGGCACTGGTATATCCGGGTGCGCCGGATCGGCTGCAGTAGCCTGCCCTGCGTCCGGTCATGGCTCCCATTCCCATTGGACCTGTACGATCTCCTGCTGGCATGATCAAACACCTCCTTTCAGTCTTTTCTATTGCCGGGCCATTGCATCGCCGCATTTCGGGCATTTTACCTGCGGACACGGAACCCCCCGCTCATGGGGCTGTTGATGTCCGCATTGGGGGCAGACACAAAGACCGCCGGGCCCCGGGGCAGCTCCTCCCCCGCGGCCAAGACCCTGGCCGCCCTTTTTCTGGCCGGCACGCTTCCGGCCCTGCCCGCCTTGATTCTGTGCATTCATTTAATCTCTCCTTTACTTGTTTCCGAACCCCGGCATACTTTTAAAATTTTCCGGCATCCGTCTTTGCCAATAAACAATGCATTCTGCATGCCAGTTTTTGAAATATTATATAAAAATATAACCCTTCGATTTTATGATTTTATTTATAGCTTTAAATCCCAGAAATAAAATTAAAACTGCGCTATTGCAACATATGCACCCAGCACAGTTGCAAGACCGATACTCTGATTTTGAGGTTGTTTAGGGCAGCAATTCTTGACAGATTATTTTACCGGGGGCACAATAAAATTTCTGGCTGCATTTATCCTGCCGCAGCCGGATAAAGAACATATTATATTCCGGAGTGGGTCTGAATGAATAAATATCAGAAAATCCAAAGGGCCAAAAAGATTCTCGGCCTTCCCGAATGCGCCACCATGGAGCAGATAAAGGCAAACTACAGAAACCTGCTTTACAGGTGGCATCCGGACCAATGCCGGCAGGATACTGAAAAGGCAGCCATGAGGACCAGGGAGATTACAGAGGCATACAAAACACTAATGGATTATTGCTCACATTACAAATACTGCTTTTCAGAAGAAACCGTAAAAAGGCATCGCTCCCCCGGGGAGTTATGGATGGAGCGCTTTGGCAGTGACCCGGTTTGGTCAGAAAATGATAAAAGCAGTTAAAAAGCGGCGGCATAAAAAAATAGCCGGCTTATTTACGAAGCCGTCATTTTTTGACAATCTCGTAAAAAGTCTGATTTCAGATGGAGCCGTAAAAAGTTCAAAATCGCGCGTAACGAAGATATTGAACTTTTTACGGTTCCATCATTTTTTAAGCTCCGAGATCATTTCCTCGACTTCTTCGTAGCCTTCCTTGTAAAATTTTTCCTCATCCGGATCCAGCTCCCGCAAAAGGCGCAGAAATTCGCCGGCATGCTCTTTTTCCTCGTCGGCGATATCGAGCAGCACCTTTTTGGCCAATTCATTGTCGGTGCTCTCGGCGGTCTGCTGATAGAGCTGAATGGCTTCATACTCAGCAGCTATCATAAAGCGGATGGAGCGGATCAGTTCCTGGGGGGTCAGTTTACGGTCATTTTTCAACAAGGTGAAAGGACTGCTGAACTCGGGCATGATTTGTCTCCTTTTTTAAAAGTAAAAGATTTCCCGATGAAAACCTAAAACTAAAGCGGGTTTAAAATATCATAAATCTGATTTTTTTCCCAATACCTGCCGCACCTTTTCTGCCAGTTCCCTTATTGAAAAGGGTTTTTCAATAAAATTCAGCCCCTTGTCTAACACGCCGTGCTGAGCAATTATACTGGCTGTATAACCGGACATAAACAAAACCCCCAGGTCCGGATACATGGATTGAAGCTTGCGGGCCAGCTCCCGGCCGTTCATCTCTGGCATTACAACATCTGTTATAAGCAGATCAATTTCGCTGCCATGTGATTGTGCAACAGCTATGGCCTCAACCGGACTGCCAAAGGAAAGCACATTGTAACCCTGCCGCTGAAGCATTATTCTGCCCATTTTCATAATGTCGGGCTCGTCTTCCACAAGCAATACTGTTTCCCCCTGAGCCCGGGGAAGATCCTGGCCCGGCACGGCCGTTGAAGTAACTGATTCCCCGGCATGCCCGGGAAGGTAAATTTTAAAAGTTGTTCCCTTGCCCGGTTCACTGTAAACATTTATAAACCCTTTGTTCTGCCTGACAATGCCGTAAACAGTGGCAAGTCCCAGGCCGGTGCCCCGGCTTGCATCCTTTGTGGTGTAAAAGGGCTCAAAAATATTTTCCATCATATGGGCATCCATGCCGCAGCCATTATCACTGACCACAAGCAAAACATATTCGCCTGGGTAAAAACCGGCATGATCGCTGCAATACTGTTCATCAATTTCGATGTTGTGTGTTTCAATGGTAATATAGCCAACTCCGTCAATTGCGTCCAGGGCATTAACACAGAGGTTGGCCAGTATCTGATCTATCTGGACCGGATCCATTTTTACAGCCCGCAGGCCGGGACCCGGCTGCCAGGAAAGATCAATATCCTCGCCAATCAGACGACGAAGCATCTTTAGCATGCTTTCAACGGTTTCATTTAAATCCAGCACTTCCGGATTGATGGTCTGCTTTCTGGCAAAAGCCAGCAGCTGTCGGGTTATTTGGTTGGAGCGCTTTGCTGCATTTAAGATTTCAGTCAAATCCGCACGCAGGTCATCATCCGGGCTGACCTTATCGAGTGCCAGTTCGGCGTAACCAATGATCACACTGAGCATGTTGTTATAGTCATGGGCCACCCCGCCGGCAAGCCTGCCCACTGATTCCATTTTCTGGGCCTGCTGAAGCTGGTCTTCAAGGGAGAGCCGGCGCTGCTCAAGATCTTTTTGCTCTTTTTGAAGCTGCAAAACACTTAAGGCATAAGCAATATCATCGGCCATTTCGCCAAAAAGCGCCTGTTCCTCGTCATCACGGCCTATCCCGTGGACCAGGGATACGGCAAGGTAGCCAAACACATGCAGCTCATGCTCCAGTTTCACGCACATGACATCTTTTTGAAAACATTGACCGGCAATGGGACATTGAGCACAAGACTTACCCTGCTCTGTGATCATAACCACCTGACCGGCAGCTTCAGCCTTCTGGCAGCAGAGCGGCAGCTCACCTGCCAAAAGCACTGCTTCCAGGGCAGGAAACATCTCACCCATGCCTGCCTCGGCCCAGGACGCGGGCCTGCCGTGATCATCTGTTAAAACCATAAGCACTCCGGAATAACCCCGGTTGTCCACCAGCAGCCGGCAGACCTCCCGGACGAGCACGTCCTGGCTTCGCTCGCGAACGATAAGCTGGTTTACGTCCCTGATAGCCCGCAACACATTGTTTAAATGCTCAATGCGCTCCTGTGCACACTTAAAAGCCGTAATATCAAGGCAGTGGCCGATATAGCCGATAAACTCCCCGTTGATGTCATACCTGGGGCTGCCGTCATCCTGAATCCAGCGATATTGACCATCATGGCGCAGCAATCTGTAGACCATGGAAAATCGCTCATGCTTTTCAAAGGCATCGTGGAAAGTCTTCAGGCACATGGCCCGGTCGTCGGGATGAACACCGTTAATCCAGCCCTCACCCTTTTCCTGCCCCATTGTGCGGCCGGTAAAATCAAGCCAGACCTGATTGAAGTAGTCGCATTGCTTGTCTGTATTTGCAGTCCATATAAGGGCTGAACCGGAATTTGCCAGATTGCGCAAATGCTGCTCACTTTCCTTGAGCTCCCCGGTTCGCCGCGCCACCTGCCTTTGCAGCGACCAGCTCCAGGCAACGGCTCCAAGCAGGATAAGCAAAAAAGGAGCAAGAAACATTGCCGCATAACGCAGGATTTGAGCAAGATCTGCGCCCCCGTCATAGACACCCATCCATTTTTCATATATGCGGCGGTATTCCCCGGTTTCCTCCAGGGCTTTGAGCCCTTCGCCCAGCTGGGCCAGCAGCGCCTGCTGGCCGTTTTGCACGGCAAAACAATACTCAGGGGATAGAAACGATTGCCTGCCAACCACAAGATTGTCCCAGCCGTATTTCTCAATCCAGTAAAAAGCAGTGCGCCTGGCAACAAGGGCGCAGTCATGTTTTCCTTCTGCAAGCTCACGCAGGGCGACTTCCTGGGAATCCACGAGTGAAAGCCGATCTGAAACACCCTTTTCAACTGCAAAATCATGCATTATATCGCCATGCTGGACAACAAGACGTTTTTCCTTGAGCTGCTCTGCGGAAACCGGCGCCGACCCCTGATCCCGGCGCACAACAGCCACATAATGATTGACCTTGTGCGGGGGAGTAAAATCAAAAAGGCGGTCGCGCTCAGGAGAATAGAACATGCCCTGGATAACATCTATTTCACCGTGTTCCAGGGACTGGCGGATTTCATCCCAGGGCCCCAGCCTGATGCGGATATCCAGGCCCACCTCCCGGGCGACGGCCCGGATCAGGTCAACATTGAATCCTGCAGGGCGGCCCTGTTCATCCAGAAACTCATAAGGAGGAAAATTATGGTCCCCTCCCACCAGGATCTGGCGGTCAGAGGGAAGCTCCAGGGCGGCAAACCACTTTGCATGGAGCTGCCTGAAAGTGCCGTCTGCCATAACCAGGGCCAGGCCCTCGTTTAGCAGGGACAGGGTTTTTCTATCTCCTTCCCTGACAGCAAAACAGAATTCCTGGCGGAATCCCTCCACAGGACGGTTTATGATCCTCAGGTTGTCAAGCCCGGAATCCTGGATCAGACGAAGTGCAACCAGACGCTGAATAAATACTGCATAATAGAGCCCATCAGAAAGTCCCTGCAGGGCATTTTCAAAGGTTGGGGTAGTATGTATTTCAATACCACGGGCCTTGCGGCGCAAAAATTCCTCGGCATTGTCGGCCTTCATAACCGCGACTTTCCGGCCTTTTAAGTCCGGCAGACCCGAAACACCGGTAGTGTCCTTCCGCACCACAATTGCGCCGTGCAAAGACATATAAGGAAAGGTGAAATCAAAAAGGTCCTCACGCTCCGGGGTTCGGCCGACAAGGGGCAACGCTTTTACCTTGCCCTCTTCAAGCCAGCCGCGGACCTGCTCCCAGGTCCCGGTGCGAAACTCAACATCCCGGCCCATTGCCCCAAGGGCCGCGCGCATAAGCTCCACGGAAAAGCCGTCTGCACGGCCCCGTTCATTAACAATGCAAAAAGGAGGGTAATCGATCTCGGAAGCGGAAATAACAGGATCTGCGGCATGGGAAAAAACCGGAAGCATAACGGCGGCAAAGGCCCAGAACAGCAGCAGCTCCAGCACATGACCGGCAAAACCGTTGCGCCTATTTAAACGTGCTTTGCAATTCTTCGGTAAATCAATGCCTTGCCGCACGCATTCACCCCGCATTTGAAAAAAGCGAATAAAAGGGCAGATCTTTCTTATTTTTATACAATATCCCCATTGCAGGCGCGCTTCAAGTAAATTTTACCTAAACTGAGCGATTTTTAAGTTTGCCGCAGATACAAGGAAGATGATCGTCGAGCTATAGTCAACTATGCGAGACATCATCTGACGCAGTAGATGCGGTAAAATTGAAAATCCCGTAGGGGCGGTTTCCTGTCATTTTACACCGAAAGACAGTATCTTAGATTAAAGTGGCTGCCGGATGACCGTAAAAGTAACCTCCACATCAGGCCATTGCTTGCTTGCCGGCTGAATGGTCTGGGGGGCGATGATTTTGCACAAGATGGTAGTGTTGCGGGTGATATTTTCAAGATAGATCGGCGTAGTAGTCACGTCCAGGGCACTGCCGTTGGCTTCCGGATTCGTTGATACCACCCTGACCTTGTCTGGCAGCACCTCTATGGAGCCGATTTTTACGCCGGCGGGCAGCTTTCCTACCAGCTGGGGAGTTACTTTGGCCCAGTGCTCAGCTACCTTTGCCAGGGTGAGTTCCAGATGCGACGGCACTGCTTCAATCAGCTTGACTCCCTGGGGCAGCTGCACATGCTGATTTGTTATAAACACGGACTGGGTGCCGGGCTTGAACTGCGAGATATCGATATTAACACTCAGATCAGCGGACTTGAGCGCCTCCAGCTTGGACTTGGTTCCGCCAAGGTACAATTGGATTTCCTGTTTGCGCTCGCCGACCATTACCAGGCTCGTGGCCGAAGTCGAATACTCCACCGGCACGGTATACCCCCTTTCCACCAGCTCGCGCTGGGAAAAAATAATGGCGGTCCAGAAAAACAATGCCAGAACCAGACTCGCGCCCATCTGGAATATAAACCTTCGCCGCTTATGAACCTGTGTTAGATCAAGGGCAAAAGACGAGCTGGCTTTCCAGTGGTCCTCGATGGCCCGGAAAAGGCTTTCTGGGTTTAAATTCGGCTGCATCCGCCCCAAATGAAAAACAGAGACTTGGCCGCGCTCCTCGGATACCATCAGAATCAGCGCATCACTTTTTTCGGCCAGCCCCATGGCTGCGTGATGCCGGGTGCCGTATTCTTCCGGCAATTCAGCGCTCTCGGATATGGGCAGCCGTACCCCGAAACGCTCAAAACGGCCGTTGGCAATGACCATGGCTCCGTCATGCCCGGGGGAACTAGAATCGAAAATACTGATCAAGAGAGGATAGCTGGGCTGGGCGTTTAGCACGTATCCACCGGTACAAAGGGCTTCAACCGGTTCTTTGCCGGGAAAAACGACAATGGCCCCCTGCCGCTGTTCTGCCATGGCAAACAGGGCATCGGTAACCATGCGCGCGAGTTCTTCGCCGGCATCACGGGCCTCGTTGCGCCTTAATGAAACCGCCCGTTCGAAAATCTTTCTCAGCTCCGGCTGGAAAATCACGATCAGGGCGATTATGACCACGTTGCTCAGGTTGCTGTAAATCCATTGAATACCGCTTAGATCAAGCAATCGGGCCATCAAAAAGACCGTCATGGCCGCGATGATGCCCGCCATGATTTTCCATGTGCCCAGCCGCCTGAGCGTCCCGTAAAGGAAAAACAGGCCGGCGGCAATCAGCAGGATATCAACACAGGTCCGCCATGCAAAAAATTCCTTCGCCAACTCGTACATCTGGATATTTCTCCGTAATTTATAGCTGGCAAGTCCGTGTCAATAGCGGATTGGATTTTTTCTTCAGTTTGCCAGGGTCTATGAACTTGCTTTTGATGCCAGGATTTATATCAAGATTGGGTTTGTATGTAAAGTATTTTAAACAACTTAATCTTGATGACACCATAAAAAGCTCTCTATTCCGCCACAGCTGAATTTTTGCAAAAAGCAAATCTGTAAGCTCCCTGGCTGATCGGCAGCACGGAAAAGGAGTTTCCTTGCTCCAGGAGCCTCCTTTAGCCTCAATTTTCGCTCGAAAACCCAATTTTCCGCACCACCGTCAGGGCAACGAAGTGCAATTTCCTCAGAGCGCAAAAATATGATTTCCTTGGAAGTATCCCCCCGGGCCTGCGCGAACTGCTGGAAAAGGTCCTGCCCGGCAATTCGCTGGTCGAGGATTATGTGGTGTCCCATGAATTTGAATCAATCGGGTTTCGCACCATTCGGCTCAATGCGCGCATGATAGGAGAACAAAGCGAACCGAGCTTTATTCTGCTGGCAATCGAAGATATTACCGGACAAGAAAATGCGGGGAAAACAAAATGACCGCAAAAGGCAACTTTTTTGACATCAACGCAAAACTGCGCAAGGAGGCCGAAAGAAAAGCCCGACAAAAGGCCGCCAATTCGTCAGATGAACAGATGGAGCTGTCAGCCGAAGAAAGCCGCCGGCTGCTCCACGAGCTGCAGATTCACCAGATCGAGCTGGGAGATGCAAAACGAGGAACTGCGCCGCACCCAGACGGAGCTGCAGGCCTCCCAGTCCCGCTATTTTGACCTCTACGGCCTTGCCCCGGTTGGCTAATGACACCCTTGAGCAGCGGGTGGAAGACCGCACCCGGCTGATCAAGGATCAGGCCGGCCAGCTTCGGTCCCTGGCCGTAAAGCTGATCAAAGCTGAGTAAAAAGAACGGCGGAAAATAGCAGAGGTTTTGCACAATGATTTACAGCAGATTCTGGCCAGCGCCAAACTTCATCTGCAGGTGTCCTGCCCGGATTTGTCCTCCCGGCCGGGATTGAAAAAAGTCGAGGATATGCTAAAAGAGTCCATCGAAAAATCCCGATCTCTTTCAAGTGAACTAAGCCCTGTAATTGTCTACCACTCAAGTCTGAGCCAGGCACTTAAATGGCTTGTTTCGCGGATGAAAGAACAATTCGGGCTTGAGGTCCAGCTCGGTGCCGATAAAGAACATGCCATTGAAGATGAATCCCTGCGGGTGTTTCTCTTTCGCGCAGTGCAGGAACTGTTGTTTAACACGGTCAAGCATTCCGGCGTCAATAGCACCCGGGTCGTTCTTTCTGCCGCAGACCGGCAATTTACAATCCGTGTAAGCGATTCGGGCCGGGGATTTAATCCGGAAACCATAAATGATCCAAACGCCAATAATGGCATCGGGCTTTTGAGTATGCGGGAGCGCTCAAAAGCCATGGGGGGCAGCCTGTTAATCGAGAGCAGCCCGGGCAGGGGTTGTTGCTCTACCCTATCTGTTCCTTTTACGGTCAGCAAAGGCAAGCCGTCGGAAAAAACAGAAACAACCGCCCTGGATTCAAACGGTTTAAAATCACCAGGGGCGCGGCTTCAGTGGCACCGAAGGCATGAATAATTCCAACACCGGTCAAGTTCCATGAATCCTTAATAATATGGCGTTTTTTGTCAATAGATATGACAC
>JAABTZ010000097.1 GCA_011389605.1 Desulfobacteraceae bacterium | reverse complement strand
GGTGCAGGCGGCCGACCGCGGGCCGGGGCCGCTCAAAGGCCCGCTGAAGGCTGAAACAATCACGGATGCATATTTGATTTCACATGTGTGCGCCCATCTGGCCGCCGGGTACCGGCCGGATGATTTGCCGGAGTGGTTCAGATTCCCGGGCAAAGCCGCAGACAAGGTTGCTGCCGGAGAACTGACCGTTGCCATGGCAAAAGACGCAAGCGGTTCGGTGGGTTCCGTTGTCTGCTGGCAGCCGGTTTCTGAAAAAAGCGTGGTGTTTTACGGTCCATGGATGCTGAGCCAAAACAGTGAAAGCACAGGGGCTGTAATGGAGCACATGATCCTGTCTCTGGCCCGGACCGGCACCGTGTGCCTGTTTAGCTCTCTTTCAGATACGCCGGCGGACACGGATCTATCCGGATTCGGATTTGAGATGATGGCTCAGATCAGAAATCCTGCTGGCAGCCATGAGCAAAAAAGGATCTGGTTCAGGCACATGGATGAGGATGAAGGTATTAAAGTCTGGGCGCATCCTGATTTTCAGCCTTTTCTCGAAGAGATCTACGGCCGCCTGTTTCTACCCCGGCAGATCCGGCCTACATTGGCCACCGGAAGCCAGGTGCGGGATCATTCGGTTTTCTCTGCCCAATTAAATCCGGAGCGGGACCTTGCCGTGATAACGCCTTTACTGGACGGTTTTGACAATGAAAACAATGTTGACGGCCATCTGAAAGCCCTTTGCCGGGAAGGTTACAAGCGCATCATTTTCCGCATTGATCTGGCCCATGGCTGGCAGGCAGATCTGGGCGGTCTTTTGATGCACCATGGATGTCAACCCCTGATTGTGCAGCCGCTTGCCGGCCGCGCAGATGTGGTGCTGTTTGAATACGTCTGCCCTTGACCTGCAGCATCTGGTTCCCGGTCATATCCAGCTGTTTGAGCCATACACGCCCAGCCGGCCGGATCATGAACTGATGCGGGCCTATGGCGTGGATCATCTCCATCGGCTAAACAATAATGAAAACCCCCTGGGACCGCCACCGGCGGCCCGCAAGATCATCTCGGAATTTGAGCCGCCCCGGGCCTCGGTTTATCCCAGCGGTGACTGCTTTGACCTGCGCGGGATACTTGCGGCCAGGTTTGGCAAAAATCCGGATCAGTTTCTGGTGGGAAACGGATCATGCGAAGTCATTGCCAGCGTGATCAAGGCATTTTGCGAGCAGGGCGACAATATCGTCACCGCGGACAAGACATTTGCCGTCTATGAATGGGTGGCGGAATTTTCCGGATTTGAAGCCCGTCTGATACCTCTGCTGGATCACGGATTTGACCCGCAGGCCATGCTGGATGCAGCAGACGAGCAGACCAAGATTTTTTTTATCTGCAATCCCAATAATCCCACCGGGACGTACTGGGACAAGGACACAATGTGTGCTTTTCTCGACCAGGTGGACAACCGCTTCATTGTGGTCATTGACGAGGCCTATTTTGAATATGTGGATCAGGCCGATTACCCCGATGGCATGGATTTGATGGAAAAATATCCAAATGTTGTTGTGTTCCGTACATTTTCAAAGATGTATGCCCTGGCAGCCTTGCGTGTGGGCTATCTGTGCGCCCACCAGGAAATGGTCGACATCATCCGGCGTACCCATGTGGTCTATTCTGTCAATACCCTGGGACAGGCCTCGGCAGCTGCTGCCATGCAAAACGATCAGGAATTTATCCAATCCACCAGAGACATGGTTGCTTCAGCCAGGAAATTGCTCATCTCCGAGTTTGCCAGCCTCGGCCTTGAATATGTTTCAGGGCAGGGCAATTACCTCATGGTAAAAACACCCGTGTCTGACACTCTTGTTTACCGGAAGCTTGCACGGAAAGGAATTCTGGTGCGTACCATGACAGGATTTCGCTTTCCTGGATGGATCAGAATCAGCCTGGTGCAGCAGGAAGTGATGGAAGAATTCTGCGGGAAATTTCGGGAGGTAATTGCCAGTTAAATTCTATAAGATAAAGATTTTAAAAAAATGAAATGCTTAGTTTAGGCATAAATCAAGGAGATACAATGCAAGCTCTTCAATATCCGGCACTGCAGCATCGATGGCAGGTCAGGGACGCAGACTCAGGGGATTCATGCCTGGTTTATTACGGCCTGCGAAATCCCCCCAACCATACGCGCAATATCATTGAGCTGCCGACCGGGTTTGACGATTTTTTAAAAAAGCTCGATGGCAGCAGGCAGGCTTCAGATCTGCCGGCCGGGTTTTCCGGCCATGGGTTTTACCGAAACCTGGTGGACGAAGGTGTTATCGTTGAGGCAAACCAGGTAAGGACTCCGGCCACCCGGGGCCATTTCCGTGAGTGCTCGCGATGTATCACAAACGATTATCTGCTTCCCGGCCTGGAATTTGACGGAAACGGGATGTGCGCGTTCTGCCAGTGCTATGAGCAGGCGGAAAAAACCGGGATATCTGCAGGGCCCAGGGAACATGCCACAGACGATGAATTGCTTGAAATTGCGGCCCGCAATACGGATTCGCGCTTTGATGCCATGGTGTTGTGCACCGGCGGCAAGGATTCGACTTTTCTGCTCTGGTATCTTGCTGAAAAATTAAAACTTCGGGTGCTGGCAGCATCCTGGAACATGCCCTATACAAATGAAACCTGCCGCAATAACATGCGCCGGGCACTGAAGGTCCTTCCGGATGTGGAATTTGTCGAGCGCACCCTGCCGTGGAACATGGTCCGCTCGGCCATGCAAAGCCAGTTTAAGGGCGTGGGCCTGCCCTGTCTGTGCCCCATGGTGGCCCATGCCCTGTTTTATCCCCTGGCCGTACAGGAAAAAATCCCTTTGATCATGCAGGGTGTGGAGGAGGTTCAGCTGGCGGTCATGAGCTATGTCATGTCAGAGCTTAAATCCGGGGGCTTAAAAGAACAGGGCCCGCCGGATTACCGGAGAAATACCCTGAATTTTCTGCACATGATCGACAGTACAGCCAAGCCCCGACAGCCCTTTGCTTTAAATGCCGACATGCTAAATTATACGGCTTCCATCAAAAAGAACCTGGCCTCTGTCTACTCTGGTCTGGAGCAGATCCTGGATCAGGCTGAAAAAAATCCGGATATGCCCATACCTGTCCTGCGGCGTCTGCAGACCAATACCAGCTACGGCTCCTGGGCTGATGTGGTGGATCTGATCAAAAAAGAAATGGAATGGCAGATGCCGCCGGGTCAAAAGGGGCTGCTGCATACCAGCTGCCGCATTGAAAAGGTCAAGGACTATTGCCAGCTCAATCGCTTTCAGGCCATGCGCTCCACTTCTTTTCCCCAGTCCGTGGTCGAGCTTGGGGCCGGGGTGTATTTCGGTCTGATTTCCCGGCAAAATGCCGCAGAGGAGCTTGAGGAACTGGGCTATTATGATCGGCCCCAGGGCCTGGACCCGCTTCTGGAAGATCTCGGCATTAGGCCTGACCATTCCGGAAACCCTGGGGAAGCGGCCTGGTCCCTGGGTTTTTGCAAAGACTGAGGCATGTGGAAAGGATAACCGGATGCAGGAATTTTTAAACAGGTGTGAGCCGTTTTTCGGAGAGCAGGGCCTTGATATCCTGGCAAAAAAAACCATTGCTATTTCGGGCTTGGGCGGGGTCGGCGGCGGTACTTTTCTGGCCCTGGTGCGCTGCGGGTGTTCTGATTTCCGTCTGGCTGAAAACGGGATATTCGATCCCCCGGACATGAACCGGCAGGCAGCGGCCTTCGGCCACAGCATGGACCGGCCCAAGCTGGAGGTCTATGTGGAGCTGGCCCGTTCCATTAATCCCGACATTGTTATCCGGACATGGCCGGAGGGGATAACAACGGAAAACATGGAAAAGTTCATCCAGGGTGCTGATGCCTATATCGGAGTCATTGATGCGGAAAAGGGTGCTGACTTAAAAGCCATGACTCCTGCAATTTTGCAGCGGCACAATGTGGCCATGTTTACCGCCGGAGTCATCGGGTTTGGCGCCATCATGATTAATTATAATCCGGAAATAATGACAGATGATGAATTTTTTCAGCTGGTTAAGATGGGTTCAAAAGGTGAGCCTGAGCTGCTGCCTTCATTTCTGACCCGAAATTTCAGTCCATCCGTCATAAAAAGATTCCAGCAGGGTCTTGCCCGCAGCACAACACCCACCACAGCCATCGGCGGGCTGGCATCCAATGCCCTGCTGGCAAACGAAGTTGTGATTTATTTACTGAAAAATACTGATCTGGTAGATCGGGAGGCAATTTTTGCCCCCAGGTTTGTGACCCTGGACTTTATGACCCTGGGGATGAAAATTGATAGCCTCGTAAAAAGTCGTTTTTGAGCGAGATCTGAGCATTTTGAAAAAAGGCTGTCTAAAAGCGTCCTTTTACGAGTTTGTTAAATTTACGGGTTTATCAATGATTGGTTCCAATTGTGGAAGATAACGGAAAAAACAATCCTTTTTCGGAAAAAAATCACCGGGCACTTGTTGTCAGCATGTGTCTTGCACTGTTTGTAATGGGTCTGGACATGGGGGTGGTCAACGTCATTCTCCCTGAGCTGCAAACGGTTTTTGACACCACTGTTTCCAGGACCATGATGGTTGCCACGGTGTATTTCATGATCATGGCTGCATTTCAGCTCTTTTTCGGGCGGTGCTCAGATGTTGTCAATCCCGTTGCCGTTTTTCTGGCCGGGGTCATTTTCTTTTTCCTGGGTTCCCTGATTTGTGTTGTGTCCCAGACGATTTTTCAGATTATTGCCGGACGGGCCGTGCAGGGATTTGGCGCGGCCATGCTGGGAGCATCCTTTGGGGCCATTATTCTGCACCTGCGCGCAAGGGAGCAGATCGGCGGGCTGCTTGGGATGATGGTGATGGTAATGAGCCTGGGAAGTATTATCGGCCCGCCTCTGGGAGGTTTTCTGACCCAGCGCTTTTCCTGGCACTGGGTGTTTGCCATTAATTTGCCCATCTGCCTTCTGGCCGCAATTCCCCTGGTATGGATGCTCAAACTCCGGGAACGGAAGCCCGGCCAGGGTCTTGCAGCTTTTATGCAGCGGATCGATCCGGTCGGCGCTGTGCTGAGCGTTTTCATGTTTGCCTCTCTTCCAATGGCTTTTAGCACCGCTGCCTCCTCGGGCTGGAAATCATTGCCTGTGCTGTTGTTCCTGCTGGCTTTTGTCCTAAGTGCAGCATTGTTTGTATTCTGGGAAAAGCGGGTCTCTGTTCCCCTGATCCGGCTTGATATTCTGACCAATTCCAGGGTGCTGGTGGTTATCGGCATAAAGGTTTTTGTGTTGATGATTATCAACGGTGTTATGCTCATTTATCCCTTTTTCATGGTCCAGGGGCTGGGGTTTTCCGTTGGCCGCACAGGGATCATGATGCTGGCCTGCGCCGGGGTCATGGCAGTGCTGACCCCTGTGACCGGAAGGCTTTCTGACCGGCTCGGACCGGTGCGGGTCATGGGTGCAGGCGGGCTGATAATGCTGGGCGTCAGTCTCGGGGTTTTGTTTTTTGATGCCCAGGCCGGACTGCTGCTGGTTTTTTTCTCTCTGGCCGGATTTGGTGTGGCTTTTGCCGGCATGACCATTTCCAGCACTGTGCAGCTGCTAAGATTTGCCGCCAGGGGGGAGGAAGGGGTTTTTTCCGGACTCAATTCCCTGTTGACACCGGTTTCGGGTTCTCTGGGACTGGCGGTGTTTTCGTTTATCTATGCCATGGGGGCTAAAAGCGCTGAAACCGACGCCGGCCGGGCCCTGGCTGGTTTTCAGGCCGGCATAATTGGAATTGTCTCCTGTGCCGGCTGCATTGTGCTGATGCTTTGCCTGTTGCGATTTGCCCGGGAAAAAACGCAGACCGTTGAAATCACCGGCCGAAACCGCGTGCCCCAAAGCCGGTCAACGGATATCAGCCAATCTGAAGGGAAAAGACATGTTTGAAGACAGGCCCCTTGAAAACGGATTCACACTCGGGCTTTTCAGGCCCGAAGACGCTCCGGGCATTGCCGATTGTTACCGGGCCATTTACGGTGAAGGGTTTCCCATGCGCTATGTGTATGATCCTGGAGCTATCACAGAGAAAAATACAAAAGGCGGGCAATACACCCTGGTGGTCCGGGATGGTCACGGCCAGATTGCTGGTCTTATCGGACTGTGCCCCCAGGACCAGTGTGCGGGCGTGTATGAGTCCGCACAGCTCATGGTAAGAGAAGAATTCCGTGATTTAAAACTCGGCCGGATTCTTGTCAATGCAGGTCTGCAGGAGCTGCCTGTTGCCATCGGCGCGCGGGCAATCTTTGCTGAAGCGGTGTGCAGCTCCACTGTTTCCCAGGCACTGGCATCCAAATGCGGTCTTAAGCCGACCGGCCTGGAGCTGGAATGTCTGCCGGCAAGGGACAAAACCCGAACGTCTTTGCTGTATATGTTTAAAGTTTTTGACAATCAGATCCAGACCCTTTTTGCACCCGGGCGGTATGCGGATTTTATCCGCACCTGCTGCAGCCGGCTGGGCTTGGAGCGTTACTTTGATCAGGCCAATACATCCCTTGAATCCGAGACTGAAATGGAAACTGAAGAACTGGCTTTTGCAAGCCTGGCAAGGTGCAGGGTCAGACGCATCGGGCAGGATTTTATAAAACAGGTAACTAGTTTGATACGTGATTTTCCGGGTTGGATTTTTCAGATTCAGGTGAGCCTGGCTGATCCGGCAGCCGGATTTGCAATAGATGCGCTCCGGGAAAACGGCTTTTTTCTCGGCGCCTACCTGCCGGGCTGGACCGGTGCCGATGCCATGATGTTCCAGCGTGTGGCGCAAAAACCGCAGGCTGAAAATATCCGGCTGATGCCCGGGGCCGCAGAGGAAGTTTTTCAGGCAGTCATGGCAGACATGCCGGCATTATATGAGGACAAAAGCAGATGAGCACGGATTTTTCAAAAAATCTGGACCGGGCCGATACCCCTGACAAATGTGCTGGAAAAACCCGTTACGTCCATGACATGCACATGCCGGGCATGCTTTATGCGACCACCGTGCGCTCAACAGTGCGGCGCGCACGGATTTTAAGCATTGGCCTGCCCGAACTTCCCCCGGACTATTTCTGCGTGGGTGCAGAAGATATCCCGGGAGAAAATCACATCGCATTTTTTCGGGACTCCTGTCCGTTTTTTGCCCCGGGTCGGGTTAATTACATGGGCGAGCCTGTGATGCTGCTGGCCGGAGAAAATCAGGACCTTGTCCGGCAGTTGGCCGGGCAGATTCAAATCGAGTATGAAGAAATTGCCGCCATCCGGACCATGAAAGAAGCCCTGAAGGGGGAAAAACCCCCTTTGTTCGGGACCCACAACGTGTATGTGGATGAGCATTTCGGCTACGGGGATGTGGATGCGGCTTTTGCCCGGGCCGCTGATGTTTTTGAAACCACCACACGCACCGGATACCAGGAGCATTTATACCTGGAGCCCCAGGGCGCCCTTGTCTGGGAGGAAAACGGTCGGATCAACGCATTTGTCTCCACCCAGGGCCCACATGTGCTGAAAAAAGCCATAGCAGCAGCCCTTGGGATGGATGAAAACCGGGTCCGGGTGGTTCAGACTCCTGTGGGCGGCGGGTTTGGAGGCAAGATTGAAACGCCCATGATACTTGCCTGCCAGGCTGCCGTGGCCGTCCGTGTCAGCGGACGCCCGGTCCGGCTGCTTTACACCCGCCAGGAAGACATGCTGTGCAGCACCAAGCGCCATCCATCGCAAACAACAATCCGCTCTGCTTTGGACAGTTCCGGCAACATTCTGGCAGTGGATGTGGACATGCTGTTTCAGGCCGGGGGATATTCCCTGTCGTGTGCCATGGTGCTCGATACAGGCGTTAAAAAGGCCACTGGCGTGTATCATTTTCCGGCCGCGCGGGTCCGGGGCAGGGCGCTTGCCACCAATAATCCCATGCCCGGGGCTTTCAGGGGATTTGGCGGACCCCAGGCCTTTTTCGGCATCGAGGCTCACATCAATGCCCTTGCCCGCAGGCTGAAAAAAGAGCCCCTGGATATGAAAAGCCGTTATTTCATTCAACAAGGGGACAGCAATATTTGCAAGGGACGGTACCATTTTCCGGTATCTATTTCGGAAACTGTAAAAGCCGCAGTTGAGGCCTCTGATTACTACGGCAGAAAAAAAGCCTTTTTACAGAAACAGGATCCCATCCGACGGGGGCTGGGCCAGGCCCTGATAAATTTCGGTGCTCCTTCCTCAGTGGATACAAACACGCCCATGCTGCCCCGCCATATTGGAGTGCTCAAACGCAGGGACGGAACCGTTGAAATTTTAAGCGAGCTTGTGGAAATGGGCCAGGGGCTGCATACGGCATTACGAAAGATTGTGGCCCGAACACTGGAGCTGCCCGTGGAAAAGGTTGTATGCGAAAATGCGGATACAGACAGCACTCCGTTTCTGTCCATTACCGGTGCTTCCATGTCCATTGTCCTGTTCGGGCAGACCCTGAGGCAGGCGGCTTTAAAGCTTAAACCACGCCTTAATGAGCCAGGAGAGATCCGGATTCTGGAGCAGGTCAGCCAGCCGGATCATGTGCGCTGGAATGCCTCAAAAATGCAGGGCGAGCCTTTTCACTCATACTCATGGGCAACCTTTGTGGCCGAGGTTGAAGTCGACTTGCTCACTTGGCAGGTGCGGACCACCGGCCTGTGGGTGGCCCTGGATGTGGGCACTGCCATTGACCGGCGTCTGGTGCAGGGACAAATTGAAGGCGGGGCAGTCCAGGGGCTGGGTTTCGGCCTGCTGGAATCCATGCCCGCAGACGGGTTTACGGCTTCTTTGACCGATTACCTGATTCCGTCATTTCTCGATGTACCCCGGGTCTGCGGACTGATTGTGGAAACCCCTTATCCGCCCGGCCCCTATGGGGCCAAATGCGCCGGGGAGCCGCCCGTGGTTGGGGTGGGGGCGGCAATCGCCGATGCTGTGGCCAATGCCTGCGGCG
>JAABTZ010000010.1 GCA_011389605.1 Desulfobacteraceae bacterium | reverse complement strand
AAAGTCGTCGGCAACTCTGATCTGTATCTATTTTTGTAGGCTCCATTAAAGATAAACAATATTCAAGGGGGTGAACATTGTCAACAAAAAAATATGCCTGAACAAAGCCTTTTAAATTTTCAGGTTATGCACTCGTAAAAAGTCTGATTTCAGATGGGGCTGTAAAAGTTCAGGATCAAGGAAATCATTTTTTTGCACTATGACGAAATTGCACTTCGTTGCCCTGACGGCGGTGCGGAAAAAGTGGGTTTCCGAGCGGAAATTGATGCTCCAGAAGGCTCCTGGAGCTATGAAACTCCTTTTTTCGTGCCGTCGATCAGCCAGGGAGCTTACGGATTTCCTTTTTGCAAAAACTCAACAGTGGTGGAATAGAAAGCTTTTTACGGTTCCATCAAGGTCATTGGCTTGCGCGCCCATGCTCCATGCTTTTGCCATAAACCGCATAAAATGTCACCGGCACCACCAGAAGAGTAAAAAGAGTGGAGGCGAAAAGCCCGAAAATCAGAGCCCAGGCAAGACCTGAAAAGATGGGGTCAAGGGTGATGGGCCAGGCGCCAAGGGCGGTTGTGGCGGCTGTCAGGACAATGGGGCGCATGCGTATGGCACCGCTCTGGAGAATGGCTTCCTTTAGCGGCATTTCTTCTGCCAGTGAATCCTGGATAAATTCTATGAGAACCACGGAGTTGCGGATGACAATGCCGCCCAGGGCGATCATTCCGATCATGCTGGTGGCCGTAAAAAACACCAGATCCTGGTATCCACCCACCACTGCCCCGGCAAGCAGGTTTAAAAGCCAGAATCCCGGCATGATCCCTATCAGGGTAAGGGGGATGGACATCATTATCAGCACGGGCATGAGAAAGGAATTTGTCTGGATGATCATAAGAATGTAGATTCCGGCCATGGCTGCTGCAAAAGCGATCCCCAGGTCCCGGAACACCCGGAGAGTTATCTGCCATTCTCCTTCACCGGCCCATTCCACCCGGATTCCTTCCGGAAGCGGATTGCCGGCAAGTTTTGCCTGCATGTCGATTATGGCTTCGGCGGGCGCGCGGCCGGCCATTTCGCCGATCACGTAGACCACGGGAGCGAGATTTTTGTGATAGATACTCTGTTCGTTTGGGATCCGGCGGACCTCCACGAGTTCGGCAAGGGGCACCATCTCTTTGGAGGAGGTATCCATGGGAATCCGGGTCAGGTCGGAAAGATTGCTCCGGGCCTGCCGGGGCAGAATCATTTTTACATGCAGGGGCTGGCGCTCGTTTTCATCGTGAACACGTGCCGGGGTTGCACCGCTGACAGCCATTTGCAGGGTCCGGATGATCTCCAGGGTCGAGACCCCGTGCAGGGCTGCCTTTTCCCGGTCCACCACAAAATCATAACGGTCGTGAACCGATTCGGTCATGTCATCGACATCCACCACAAAAGGTTCTTCTTCCAGAAGCTGCTTTACGGGTTTGGCCGCGGCGATCAGCTCTTCATAGGACTTGTCCGGGGTTCCGTAGAGTTCGGCCACAATGGTGGCAAGTACCGGAGGGCCGGGCGGTACTTCCACCAGCTGTATGACAGCGCCGTTTTTTTCCGCAATCTCCATGAGATCATTTCGCAGCCGCAGGACAATGGAATGGCTTTGCATCTCGCGCTGGCCCTTCAATGCAAGATTGACACGGATATCTGCCTGGTGGGGCTCCCGGCGCAGGTAGTAATGACGGACCATGGCATTAAAATCCATTGGCGAATGGCCCCCCACATAAGCCGTGTAATTGGTTACCTCGGAAACACCGCGCAGGTATTCCTCGAAATTGCGAACTACCGCATCAGTGCTTTCCAGGGTGGTTCCCTCAGGCATGTCAATGACGATCTGAAATTCGTTTTTGTTGTCAAAGGGCAGCATTTTCAGCGGAACCATTCGGAACACCACCAAAAGCATGGACAATATGAGCAAAGCCACGATTACCACCAGCAGCAGCCAGCGCCTGGTGCGGGATTCAAGAAAAGGAGTGACCAGCTTCCTGTAGACCCTGAAAATCCATTCAGGGGTTCCCTTTGGGCGATGGTCTTTGGGATCGGCTGTTTTCTGAATTCCGGCGGCCGGGTGGTTGCGCAAAAGTCGGTATGTCATCCAGGGAACAACTGTTAAGGCCGCAAGTGTAGAAAAAATAACTGTCAGCGGGACATTAAGCGACATCGGAGCCATGTAGGGCCCCATCATGCCGGTAATGAAAAAAAGCGGTGCAAAAGCAATGATAATGGCCACAGTCGATATAATCACCGGCGGCAGCACCTCCTGGACGGCAAACAGCGTGGCCTTAAACGGGTCCCGTTTTCCCATGAAAATGTGGCGCTGAATGTTGTCCACGTTGGTGATCGGATCATCCACCACAAGACCCAGCGACAGGATCAGGGCAAACAAGGTGACCCGGTTGATGGTATAGCCGAAAAGATAATTGCAAAACAGCGCCAGACTGAAGCTGATGGGAACGGCCACGGCCACCACAAGGGCTTCACGCCGTCCCAGGGCAAGGGCGAGCAGCACCACCACCGTGACAATTGCAAAAAAAAGGGAACTCAGCAGGCTGTTGACTTTTTCCTGGGCGGTGTAGCCGTAGTCCCGGGTGACTTCAATTCGGACATCATCCGGAATGACGCTTTTTTTGAGCTCCTCGAGTTCGGCCATGATATTGCGGGACACATTGACCGCGTTGGAGCCCGTTTTTTTGGCAAGGGCCAGGGTAACTGACGGGCTGGCCAGGGCAGTGTCCTCCAGATCGTGGGTTTTCCGGTACTGGTAGGAATGGCCGATGCGCGTATAACAGGTTGTCTCCGCCGGGCCGTCTATTATATTTGCAATATTGCCGAGGTAAACCGGCCGTCCCTGGTGGACTCCCACAACCAGGTCCCGGACTTCTTTGGTTGAACGGAGAAACGAGTTGGTGGTTATTGCAAAATTTTGGTTGTGCCGGTCGATATGGCCTGCCGTAACAGCAGCATCAGCACCATGAAGAGCCTGGCTGACCTGCATTAAAGACACTTTGTACCCTGTCATCTTCCCGGGAAGCAGCTCCACACGAATCTCGCGCTGACAGCCTCCGACAATATCTGTTCGGGAAATGTTTTCAAGCTTGGAAAGCCGCCAGAGAACCTCCTCTCCTATGCGCCGCAGTTCGTGATCGTCATATCTCCCGGAATACAGGCAGAGATTGACGATTGGCACATCATCTATCTCTATGGGCTTAATTGTCCAGCCGGTCACAAGGGGAGGCACCCGGTCGCTGTGCATGGTGATCTGGTCATGGAGCTTGACCAGCGATTCGACCCGGTCTTCGCCCACGTAGAACCGGACCGTGACAATGGCCATTCCCCTTCGGGAAATGGAATAAACGTATTCAACACCATCGATCTGCCAGAGCAGCTGTTCGAGGGGAGTGGCCACCAGTTTTTCTACTTCCCTGGCGCTTGCCCCCGGTGCCTGGACATAAATGTCGGCAAGGGGGACCACGATCTGGGGATCTTCTTCCCGGGGGGTTAGAAATATAGCCGCAGCACCCAGGCAAAGGGAGATAATCAGGATGATAATAGCCGGGGTGCCGGAAAGAAACGGCCTTACAATGCCCGGGATCAGCCCGGTGGGTTGGTGGCCGTTATTTGCCATTCTTTCCCGGCTCCTCTATCAGCACGGTTTCATGGCCGCTTAATCCGGAAAGGATTTCCACCCGGTCGCCATGAAGTTTTCCTGTTTTAACACAGCGCCGCTGCCAGCCGTCTTCGGTTTTAACAGTTACCAGTTCGAGCTGTCCCACCCGGCGTACTGCCTTTTGGTTAACCAGTATTACCGGTATTTCCAAATAGGGAATCAGCAGCTTGCCGTACATGCCCGGATAGACATACTGGGATTCGGGCAGGTCGGCCCTGAGCAGAAATGTCCGGGTCAGGGGGTCAATGGATGGAACAATTTCATCAATCTCCGCCTTCACTGTTTTATCAAGGGCCGACAACCTGACATTGAGTATGTCTCCAGACCGGACAGTGCTTATAAGGCTTTCCCGGACACTGGCTTCCAGCTGCAGCCCGCCGGCAGTTTGGAGAATCAGCACCGGCAAACCGGGGGCTGCCATGTCTCCCGGGTCAACCAAACGCTTTAAGATGCTGCCGTCTGCAGGGGCATTGATATCTGTGTACCCATGGGCAATTTCAGCCTCCCGGACCATCTCCCGGGCCAGCAGCACCCCGGATTCGGCCCCGGACACCCCTTGCCGGGCGCGCTTCAGGGCGGCTTCCGCCTGAAGATAGGCAGATTGAATCTCTTCGAGTTCCTGTTTTGTGGCAGCCTCTGCTTCGTAAAACTTTTTTATCCGGTTGTAAGATGATTCTGCCCGCGAAAATGCCGCCCGGGCAGAATTAACCGCCTGTAAAGCCTCGTCGCGCCGGGCGATGGATGCCTGGAGCTGCTGCCGGGCCTGGGAGAGGCGGGAGAGCAGCCGCTCATCGTCTATGCGGACCAGCAGATCGCCTTTTTTAACCGGATCACCGGCCTGCACCCGGATTTCGACCACCTGGCCGGCGATCCTTGGTTCTATGCGGGCCTGGTTTTTGGAAACAACAGTGCCCACTGCTTCATACCACTGGGTAACTGTCGTGGCCTCGGCTTTGGCTGTGGCGGCTTTGGGATATGTTATGGTCTTTTCCGGGGCCACAGTTGCGGGGCCGATTTTATCACCGGACAAAAGCCAGATAAGCAGGATAACCCCCGCGAATGCAAAAATAGCGCCTGCACTTATGTAAATAATTTTTTTCTTCATTTCAGCTTTAGCTATAAAATAGGTTCTGCTTCATTGTTTGCCCAGAAACCGATGGCCCGGGCTGCTTCCGCCCTTGCTTTGATCTTGTCATAGTAAGCCGCAGTCGATCGTATGCGCGCCCGGCTAAGATCGAGTTCTGCCTCCAGATATCGGGTGATGGTAACCGCTCCTCCCTGGTAGTGCTCCGTGACAAGGCGGAAGGATTCCTCAGCGCTGTCAACGCTTTGTTTTGCGACCTCGTAGCGGGAAGCGGCTTCTTCGAGATTGAGGTAGGAGCGTTTGACATCGAGGTGCACGCCGAGCACGGCTTTTCTGTCTGCGGCAAGAAGCTGCTTTACTTCGGCCCGGGCCCTTGCAATCCCTGCCGGACGGGAAAAACCGGTAAACAGGTCCCAGTTAAAGACAAGTGCTGCAGTCCAGTTTTCACGATCCAGGTCATAGCTCATGTTCGGATCATCCACATAATATTTGGCCATCAAATCAAGGCTGGGCAGATAGGAGGTTCTTTGAGCAGCCAGTGCGTATCTGGACTTCACCACCTGTTCACGAACCCGGGCCAGCTCCGGCCGGCTTTGCAGGGCGCGGGCCAGCCCGGCTTCGTAGGAATCAGGCAGCTCTGGCATGGCGTAATCCGCACCCCCAAAAAAATTGTCGTTTTCTGTCAGTACAGAGGTTTCCAGCCCCATTAGATTGGCCAGGGCTGCGGCGGTAAGTCTGCAGCGGTTCCGGCCGGATAATAGATGCTCCCGGGCACGTGCCAGACGGACTTCCATTGAAAGAATGTCGGATTTGACAACAGCTCCGCCTTCATACCGGATCTTCATGACCCGGAGCTGTTCGGATACTGTATTGACTGATTCTTCCGCGATACGGACAAAATCGCGTGCTGCCAGGACATCGTAAAACGCTCCTATCACCTCGGCGGCAAGATTGTTGCGTACCTCGGCACGGCTGAGCTCTGAGATGTCGACGCCAATTTCTGCCATCTGAAGCTCCAGGTAGTCCTTGCCGCCGTTAAACAGGTTCATTTGAGCTTTGAGCCCGGACTCGAAATTTTCAAACCAGCCCGGATCGTTGAAATTTGCATCAGAGGGCAGCATCCGCTGGTCTATTTTTTTGAAAAGATAGGCGGAAGGAGCATCTCCCTGCATGTATCCGGTATAAAAGGAGGCTTTCGGCCAGAATGCCGTTTCGGCAAGATCCAGCATGGCGCGGCTCTGTTCGGTTCGCCAGGCTGCCTGCACCAGGTCCGGGTTGCTGGTCAAAGCGGTTTGAAGGGCTTGGGAAAGAGTCAGGGGAAATTCAACCTGGTGCTCCGGTCCCTTGTTATGCATATGTCCTGGCGGGGTTTTGCCTGCCGCAGCCGGGCTGGTCCGGCCGGAATATTCGTAAACGATCCCCTCATATGAATAGGGACCGGGAAATCCGCACCCGGCCAGCAGCAGACTGCTCAGGGCGGCAACAAGAAAAAATTTTTTTGCCATTCCACGAGTTCCCGGAAAATTGGACCTTACTATTGACGGCTTTGTAAAAAGTCCAATATCTGCGTTACACGCGATTTTTCAGAATTTCACGTACGGCTAAGTAAACTGCATTCTTCAAAATCGCGCAAGCCTTGATCTTGAACTTTTACAAAGCCGCCTGAAAGCGGCTTTTTACGAGTGCATCATATTAATAATCGATGAAACGATCAATTTAAGTATAACGAAACTCTGAATGCCTGTCAATTTACACTATAAAAGTATTTTAAATTATTCGTTTTTCACCTCTGTGGTTTTTTTGCGTTGACGAATGTCCCCCGGAGAAACTGATCAATGCCTACAGGCTTATCAATGAGTTTCTGGTCTGTCATAATTTTTTCGGTCTGCCTCCAGGCCGAAGCATCAATGGCGCCGATCGGGATTTGAGCATAAGGCTTTACAAAGGCGCGGGTCAGTTCCAGCTGTTTTTTTATGGTTTCAGCAGGTGTGTTTTTGTCTGCCTGGTAAATCATGGCAATTGTTTTTTCGGTATTTGATGGCTCCATTGCCGCCTCCCATCCCCTGTGAAGGGCATGGATAAATTGATCCACCAGCTCCGGCCGGGTGCGCAAAATTTTCCCTGAGGTAATAACGGAATTTGCCACAGTGTGAATGCCGTGTTTGTCAGGATTAAAATAAGCGATTTTTTCGCCAGCTTCTTCCAGCCGTGCGCCGATTACCGGTCCCTGGGCGTTTCGGTAAATGGGCCACAAATCCACCCTTGCCTGGTAAAAGGGCGTGAAATCGTAGCGAACGCTGTAGAGCTCCACTTCAGAGAGCTTAATCCCGCTTTTTGCCAGAAGCGCTTTCATGATATTTTCATCAATGCCCCCGTGGGTAATGCCGATTGTCTTGCCCATTAAATCACGGGGATTTTCAATGAGCGTTTTATCCGGCCTGTAAATCCACTGAAGGGGGTTGATTTGAAACAGCTGGTAAACCACGACAATATCGGCGCCTTTGGATAAAGCCCTTATTATCTGGTCCGCAGATGCCACCCCGAACTCGGCGCGCCCAAGTTCGAGCTCCTTGATCGGGTCGCGCTCTGGTCCGCCGGGCCTGATTTGCACATCCAGGCCGTTTTGTGCAAAGTATCCAGCCGCATCAGCATAGATATCTCCTGCCGAGCTGGTGTTTAAAATCCATTTGAGCCGGTAAGTTATTTTGTGCGGATTCCTATCCCGGCAGTATGCCAAAGGAGAGCTGAGCCATACTGCGGCCAGAGTGGCACTTAACATCAATAAGGCAATTTTTGTCTTCATTGGGAGCCTTCAGCTGGGATATCGAGTTTTTTTTTAATCCGCGTACCGCTGTACTCCAGCACAAACAGATACAGGGAGGTGCAAATGCCTATCAGGAAAAGGGCCACAAGTATCTTTGCAAGATCACTCTGGTATAACGCAATTCTTATTCTATAACCAATACCCGCATCTGCGGCAATAAATTCCGCCACAATGGTTCCTACCATGGCCACAGTGGCGCTTCCTGAAATTACAGTGATAAGTTTTGAGATATTTTCAAAAAGGCGAATTTTTATGGGCAGCCACCATGTCATCTGCCCCGTGGAATTGTAAAAATGCTCAATATGGGCAACAGGTTCGGAAAAAACCCCGATAAAAGAAAGCAGCAGGGGAAAATAGCAGATCATTGCTGTAATCAAAAGCCGTGAGGACAGGCCGTCTCCAAACAGGATAAATATGATGGGGGCGACTGCAACAATTGGATAGGCCTGAATGTTGTATGCCCCTATTTTAATAAAGGATCCTATCCAGTTTGTCTTGCTGCCGATAATGGCAACTGCGGTGGCAAGGCAGATGGATATCATATGCCCTAAAATGGCCACGCAAAGCGTATTTACGGAGTTGATAAAAAAGCTGAAAAAATATTGCCGGGCCGCAGACCATACTTCAGCAGGGGAGGGGATCACATAATCGGAAAGCTCCAGGCTGTATTTAACAATAAAAAGTGCGGACAAGCCGAGAAAATAAATGATTAGAAACTGATAGATCCGCTTATGAAGCATTCATAATCTCCAGCATGATGTGCTCAAGTCTTCCCTGCCCGGGTTCACGTTCCCCGGCAAAATCAAATCCGGAGACTTTTTTAATCTGTGGCAGCCTTTCCGGGCGGCGGATCACCAGGATCTCTTTGCAGAATTTTGCAACTTCAACCACATTATGGGAAATATATAAAAAAATTTTGTCCGGAAATGCTGATTTGATTTTTAAAATTATTTTCTGCTTTGTGATTTCATCCACATTGGCAAGACTTTCGTCCATTATCAGCACGTCAAAGTCCTGGATAAGGTACCGGATGAGATTTGCCCTGTTCTGCTGGCCCAGGGAAAGCCTGGAAAACCTGGAGTTGATAACCGGCTTTAGGCCGGAAATTTCTGTGAGTTCATTTAAAAGTTTTTTTGCCGAAGCCGGGCATACAGCCCTGAAGTGCTCCTCGATGGAATACCAGTTGGGAAGTCTTTCAAGGTTATAGGTATAAAGGATTACGGAAATGCCTTCTTTGTCAATGCTTCCTGAAAATCGGCTGTTATGGTCTGCCTTACCGGCAATAATTTTTGCCAGGGTGGTTTTGCCCACGCCCGACGGGCCAAACAGCGCATTAAATCCCGGTCCGTCTATCCGGTAACTGGTGTTTTCAAACACCCGGGTATCGGTTTTCCCGTGCCGGAAGTCAATTGCGTTGAGGTTGATATGCATTTTCAGATCGCCTGATTCCGCGGCGGAAGGTTAAGTTAAGGTCAGAAGGTGGATTCAAAGCGATATATGCTCCATAACTATACGGCATCCATAGTTGATGCTCTCGTATAAGTTAGGATTTTAGAGGGCACCGTAAAAAGTTCAGGATCAAGGCTTGCGCAATTTCGAAGAATGCAGTGTACTTAGCCGTACGTGGAGTTCTTCAGAAATTGCGCGTAACGCAGATATTGAACTTTTTACGGTGCCATCATAGTTATTGTCAATACACTTTGGAAACTCTGGGGATTTTATCTGCCTTTTTCTCTGATTTCACCGATCATTTCCGAGGCCCATCTGGCCGCGTTGCCCACAACAGAGGTGCATGCTGTTGAATGGCCTCCTGCGGCGAGAAATTCCTCCCATTCCTCGTAGAGATAGAAGGACCTCCCCATTAGCTGTTCCTGTATTTTTTCGCATGTTACTGTGCCGTATTTTTCAAGGAATTTATTGACCAGTTTTTCCCCGAGGCGGTAAGCAACAAACCTCTGTTTGTCCGGGTCTTCAATATTTTCAATGCTGCGGCCTGTAAGCTGGCTGACCACCATGGATGCCCCTGTAAGAGCCCCGCAGTTTCCCTTTGTGGTCAGCCCCACGCCTCCTCCCAGCGCGGTAGCAGACAGGAAAATCCCCTTGTCTCTGATGTCCGGGTAAATCTCGTAAAGTGCCGCAATTACGCATTGCGCACATCCCCCGTAATCTCTTTCGTATGCAAATCCGCTCTCATATGCTTTTTCAGCTGCTGTGTTTTTCTTCATTGCCGCCTCCGGTGAATGTTTCCGGTTTATAAGTGTCAGACAAACAATGACGAGCTTAAACATACAAGGCTCGCCCCTCAGGGTTCAGGGATGCTGTGGTGCAGAAAATGATGTTCGTCTTTGATTTCTAGTAAGAATTATTAACAAAGGGGTCAAGTCCATTCTTGATTCTGTCAATGACAAATAGAATTGTCCGGTTTTGTAGCAAATGAATTGTCCACTTTTGACACTCGCTGACAGGAGGCGTAAGTTTGTCTACCCCTTACACCTCCTCGCCGGCGAGGAGGCGAGCCGCGGACTCAGGCTGCCATGCTCGTTGAAGTCACCGAAGCCCGCCTTGGCGACTACCGGCCTGTGATTCTGGCAATGGGCACAGTTGAACCGGAGCATGACGTGTCTTTTCAGGCCAGGGTCGGGGGACGGATAATCTCTCGCTCCGAGCATTTCACGCCCGGTGGGGTTGTGGAAAAAGGACTGGTGCTTGTGGAAATCGACCCGGCGGATTATGAAAACAGCCTCAAGCAGCGGCAAAGCGCACTGGACCGGGCCATGTCCGATCTTGCAATGGAAATGGGCCGGCAGAATGTGGCCCGGCATGACTATCAGGCCCTGGGCCGGCAGCTTTCCGACGAGCACAGGGATCTTGTGCTGCGCCGGCCCCAGTTGAATGCTGCCAGGGCCGATGTCAAAGATGCCGAGGCGGCCGTGGACCAGGCTCGGCTGGATCTTGACCGCACCCGGGTCAAGGCGCCCTTTGACGCCCAAGTCCTGAGCCGGGAGGCTGATGTGGGCTCCAGGGTGTCTGAGGGCGAGACTCTCGGTCGTCTTGTTGGCACAAAAACCGGCTGGGTAGCATCCACCGTGCCCCAATCCTCGCTTCGGTGGCTTGCCTTTACGGAAAAAGACGGCCATGAAGGATCTGTGGTGCACATCCGCAATCGGGGAGCCTGGCCGGAAGATGAGTTCCGAACCGGGAGGCTGTGGCGGTTGGTGGGTGCCCTTGAGGCCGACACCCGCCTGGCCCTGGTGCTGGTGGCCGTGGATGACCCGTTTGCCAGGAAAAAAAGCAATTCAGGCAAACCGCCCCTGCTGATCAACAGCTTTGTGGAAGTCAGCATTGAGGGCAGGCTGATGACAAGCATTATCCGGCTGGAGCGTGACAACATCCGGAAAAACAATACAGTATGGATTATGAAGGACGGCCGGCTTGAAATCCGGCAGGTGGACACAGTCTTTTCCGATGCCCGCTATGCCTATATCCGGGATGGTGTGAAAGATAGCGAAAAAGTTATCACCTCGAATCTCGCCACGGTGGCCGAAGGCGCACGGCTGCGCCTAAAGGATGCAGAAGACGGCGGCCGGCCGGAATCCGGATCCGGCGGTAAAGACAATAACAACGCGGTAAACGGCGGTTAAATGAATCCGGATCCAAGTCGGGCAAACAGCCAAAAATCCCGCCAGGGCCCCATCGAGTGGATGGCCCGCAACCCCATTGCCGCCAATTTGCTGATGTTTATTTTGATTGTCGGAGGCATCTGGACTGCCTTTACCATCCAGAAGGAGGTATTTCCGGACTTTGAGCTCGACCTGGTGGAGGTTTATGTCAGCTATCCAGGTGCCAACCCGGCCGAGGTGGAACATGGCATCCTGCTGCCGGTGGAAGATTCCGTCCAGGGAGTTGAAGGCATAGAGGAAATCACCTCCACGGCCCGGGAGGAATCGGGCCGGGTGCAAATCGAGCTGGTTTCCGGAGCAGACCGAATGAAAGTCTTTCAGGATATCGACCAGGCAGTCAATCGTATCCGGACTTTTCCCGATGATATCGAAGAACCAGAAGTAAGACTGGTCGACCGCCGGCGCCATGTCATGGAAATCGGTCTCTTCGGGGATGTGGATATCTGGACTCTGCGGGGCATTGCAGAGCAGTTAAGAGATAGACTGCTCGCCCACGAGGCCATCACCCAGGTGGAACTCGGAAATGTGCCCGATTATGTCACTCATGTGGAGATTTCCCGCAATACCCTGCGCAAATACGGTCTTACCCTTAGCCAAGTGGCTGAAATTATCGGGGCCTCAAGCCGGGATATACCGGCAGGTGCCTTGGAAACCGCCGGGGGAGAAATTCTTTTGCGCATGAAGGAGCGCAGGCAGTGGGCCCGGGAGTTTGGCGACATCGACATTGTCACATCAGCGAGGGGTTCAGGGGTCAGTCTCTCAGAAATTGCTGAAATAACAGATGATTTTGAAGATACAGGGTTTCATTCCCAGTTTAACCGGCAGCCTTCGGTGGAAGTCGAAATTTTCCGGGTAGGAACCCAGGATCCCCTGGAAGTAGCCGCGGCCGTCCAGGAGGTGCTGGCCGGCTTTAAGCAGGACCTGCCGCCCGGGGTCAAAACGCGTATTGACAGCAACATTGCCGAAGACTACGGCCAGCGCCTCTGGCTTCTTTTAAAAAACGGAGTCATCGGGCTGTTTATAGTGCTGGGCATTTTAACGGTGTTTCTCGAATACCGGCTGGCCTTCTGGGTGATGATGGGAATGGCAATCTCTTTTGTTGGAGGGCTTGTGTTTCTGCCCTTTGCCGGGGTGAGCATCAACATGATTTCTATGTTTGCCTTTCTTGTGGCTTTGGGCATCGTTGTTGATGACGCCATTGTGGTGGGAGAAAATGTTTATGAGCACCGCCAGCAGGGCGAGGGCTTTATATCGGCGGCTGTTGCAGGCGCCCGGGAAATGGTAGGGCCTGTGACATTTAGTATCCTGACCAATGTCGTGGCGTTTGTGCCGCTGTTGTTTGTGCCCGGCACCATGGGCAAATTCTGGTGGACTCTTCCTGCAGTAGTCATTGTGGTGCTGTTCGTGTCTCTGTTTGAGGCCGTGTTTATCCTGCCGGCTCACCTGGCCCACAGTTCCGCAGGGGCCTCTACCCGGCCGGGGCGAAGACTGCAGATCCTGCAGCAGGGCTTTGCACTACGGTTCAGCCGGTTTGTGGACCGGTATTACAGGGCCTTTCTTGATTTCTGCCTTCGTTACCGCTACGTCACACTTGTCGCAGCCTTTGCCCTGCTGCTGGTGGTAGGTGGCTACGCATACAGCGGCCATATGGGCATGATCATGATGCCGGAGGTTTCAGCCGACGAAATCGAAGCCGGCGTTACTCTGCCCGTGGACACAACCCCGGCGCAGGCCGCACAAGTGGCGGACCAGATCACAGAGTCAACGCTCCGGATGTTTGAAAAACACGATCTGCAACGGGTCGCCGAAGGGGTGAAGACAAACGTGCGGGGGCAGGATTTTATTATCCGCTCAGCTGACGGGGTTGAAGTGCCGTTTACAGACATTGCAGAGTTAAACAAGGGGGTTGCCTTTACCTCAATTAACAGGCGTGACGGCAGAAGGGTGGTGACCGTGAGCATGGCCGTGGAGCCCAAAAGCGCAATCACCCGGGTCATGAAAGAAATCCGGGAGGACCTGCTGCCCTCCCTTCGGGCTGATTATCCAGGCATTACCTGGGCCTTTCAGGGCGGGGAGGCCGAGATGCGGGAGTCCACCAGCGTCCTGCTGGGATTCGACCTTTCTTTGATCAGCCTGATGGGTATCATCGCCCTGTCCGGGGTGGTGGTAAATGATTCGCTGATCATGATCCATTACGCAAACAAGAAAAGAGTCCTTAACTCCGCCTTTGATTCTATTCACCAGGCCGGGCTGAGGCGTTTTCGGCCCATAATGCTCACCACCCTGACAACATTCGGCGGCCTGACCCCCATTATTCTGGAAACATCCCGGCAGGCGGCCTACCTTATTCCCATGGCAATCTCACTGGGTTTCGGCATCGTGTTTGCCACTTCCATCATTCTTGTCATTGTGCCCTGCCTTTATCTGGCAATAGACGATATTGCGGTTTTGTGCGGGTAAAGACCCTTCCCTGTTTGTCATTTTGGAACAAGGAGTTATTTTCTAAAATGGTTTTGATACTTTCGGAACAATCAATAATAGGGGAGGCACCATGACTGAAAGGATAAATGCAGGCGGCCTTGGGGTTGCCCGGGTTCTGTATGATTTCATCAACAACGAAGCCATTGCCGGCACCGGCGTTGATCCGGAAGCTTTCTGGTCAGCATTTTGCAGCATCGTTGAAGACCTAACCCCCGCAAATCTAAGGCTTCTGGGAAAACGGGAAGAAATTCAGACAAAAATCGACGACTGGCACAGGCAGCATAAGGATCGGTCCTTTGACATGGCGCGTTACAAGGATTTTTTGCGGGAAATCGACTATCTCAGGCCGGAAGGCGGGGATTTTTCCGCCTCCACGCAAAACGTCGACCCGGAGATTGCGCAGGTGGCAGGTCCCCAGCTCGTTGTGCCGGCATCAAATGCCCGTTTTTCTTTAAACGCCGCCAATGCCCGCTGGGGAAGCCTCTATGATGCGCTCTACGGCTCGGATATCATCTCAGAGGACGGAGGGGCCGAGAAGGGCACGCAATACAACCCCGTGCGGGGGGAAAAAGTCATTGCCTACGCCCGGGAGGTGCTGGACGAATCCGCCCCCCTTGCCCGGGGCAGCCACGCGGATGCGCTCGGATACCGCATCAACGTGGAAAATCTGGTTGTCAAACAAAAAGACGGCTCGGAAACCGGCTTAAAAGAGCCTTCCCAGCTTGCGGGCTTCTCCGGCCCTCCGGATGCCCCTGATGCGTTACTGCTGGTTAAAAACGGCATGCACATGGAAATCGCCATTGACCCGTCCCACCCGGTGGGGAAAAATGACCCGGCGCATATCAAGGATGTTTTTCCGGAATCGGCGCTGACCACCATCATTGACTTTGAGGACTCGGTGGCGGCCGCTGATGCAGCCGATAAAACCGCAATCTACCGAAACTGGCTCGGTTTGACCATGGGGGATCTGGAAGAAGCTTTCGAAAAGGGCGGAAAAACCATAACCCGGCGCATGAACGCAGACCGCCAGTACACCGGGGCAGACGGCAAACCCTTTACACTTCCGGGCCGCAGCCTTATGCTGGTGCGAAACGTGGGCCATCTGATGACAAACAGTGCAATTGTCGACAAGCACGGCAGCGAGGTGTTTGAAGGTATAATGGATGGCATGATCACCGCCCTGATAGCCATCCATGACCTAAAGGGCAGGGGGCGTTTTCAGAACAGCAAAACCGGCAGCGTCTACATTGTAAAACCCAAGCTGCACGGCCCGGACGAAGCCGCTTTTACCGATGAGCTGTTTGCCCGCATTGAAGATGCCCTGGGACTGGCCCGCCATACCCTGAAAGTAGGTGTCATGGACGAGGAGCGCCGCACCACGGTCAACCTCAAAGAATGCATCCGTGCGGTAAAAGAACGGATCATATTTATCAATACCGGCTTTCTGGACCGCACCGGAGACGAAATCCACACCTCCATGGAAGCCGGTCCCATGATCCGAAAAGGGGAAATGAAGCAGGCAGCCTGGATGACAGCCTACGAGGACTGGAACGTGGATATTGGCCTGGAGACCGGTCTGCGGGGCCGCGCCCAGATAGGCAAGGGAATGTGGGCCATGCCCGACAAGATGGCCGACATGATGGAGGCCAAGATCGAACATCCCCTGGCCGGGGCCAACTGCGCCTGGGTGCCGTCTCCCACAGCCGCCACCCTGCATGCCATTCACTACCATCGGGTCAATGTGGACGCACGCCAGCAGGAGATAGCCGGCAGACAGCGCGCAAGTATTGACGATATTCTGACCCTGCCGCTGATCGATGATCATCCACACCCGCTTTCTTCTGAAGAGATCAAGCAGGAGCTGGACAACAACTGCCAGGGGATCCTGGGCTACGTGGTGCGCTGGATCGATCAGGGCGTGGGCTGCTCCAAGGTGCCCGACATCCGGGACGTGGGTCTGATGGAAGACCGTGCCACTTTGCGGATTTCATCCCAGCATATCTGCAACTGGCTGTATCACGGCATCTGCACCCGCGAGCAGGTCATCGAGACCCTCCGGCGCATGGCCGAAGTCGTGGATCGTCAGAACGCGGGCGATCCCAACTACATGCCCATGTCCAAAGACTTTGACAACAGCCTGGCTTTCCGGGCAGCCTCTGACCTGATTTTCAAGGGCGGCGAGCAGACAAACGGCTACACCGAGCCACTGCTCCACTCCTATCGGTTAAAGGCCAAGGCCCGGTAGAGTCAGGGCATTATCAAACTGATATAAACGCCAAACAGCAAGAAAAACAACTTTGTGATTTTACTTAACACTTGATGGTCTCGTAAAAAGTCGCTTTTAGACGGCTTTGTAAAAAGTTCAAGATCAAGGCTTGCGCGATTTTGAAGAATGCAGCATACTTAGCCGTACGTGAAATTCTGAAAAATCGCGCGTAACGCAGATATTGGACTTTTTACGGTGCCATCAGAGTTAAAGACCAAAGTGCGCAAATAGCAAGGATGACTGATACCGCATGATCAAACAACGCGTTAAACAAATGGTGCTCGACGCCGCCAGAGCCGCCCACCGGTCCGGGATCCTGACATCGGCTGACTTTCCCGAAGTCAGCCTGGAGGAGCCCAAAATCGGTGCCCACGGTGATCTTGCCACAAACTTCGCCATGGCCGGCGCATCCGCCCAGAAAATGGCGCCCCGCAAAATAGCTGAAACAGTTATTAATCATCTCCCAGACCCGGACGGCCTTATTGAAAAAACAGAAATTGCCGGGCCCGGCTTTATCAACTTTTTTATCCGGTCCTCGGCCTGGCTTCCGGTTTTAGATGAAATAAGGAAGCAGGACATCTCCTTTGGTGCCGCAAACCTGGGATGCGGCAAAAAGGTCCAGGTGGAGTTTGTCAGTGCCAATCCCACGGGGCCCCTGCATATAGGCCACGGCAGAGGGGCTGTTGTGGGAGACACCATTGCGGCATTGCTGGCATTTTGCGGATATGAGGTTGACCGGGAGTATTACATCAATGATGCGGGACGACAGATTCAAACCCTTGGCAGGTCAGTGTATTTGAGATGCTGCCAGATTGCCGGAAAAGACGTTGAATTTCCTGAAGACGCCTACCAGGGGGACTATATCCGGGACATGGCTAGATCCGTGATGGCGGAAAAAGGAAATAAGCTTTTTGAAATTCAGCAAGCAGTTGCCGTGGAAATGCTTTCCGCAAAAGCCGCCGCCGAAATCCTTGCAGGCATCAGAAAGGATCTGGAAGAGCTGGGCATAAGCTTTGACAACTGGTACAGTGAGCAGAGTCTTTATGACGGCGGCAGGGTAAATGCCGCCATGGAATTTCTCAGTCAAAAAAAACTCGTATATGAAAAAGACGGAGCCCTGTGGTTTTCCGCCACCAGGTTCGGAGACGAAAAAGACCGGGTGGTGGTGCGCCAAAATGGCCAGACCACATATTTCGCCTCAGACATTGCCTATCACATGGATAAATTCCAGCGCGGCTATGACCTTGTCATCGACGTCTGGGGGGCTGACCATCACGGCTACGTGCCCCGTTTAAGTGCGGCCATCTCGGCAATGGGCAAACAAAGCAGCCAGTTTCGGGTAATTTTAACCCAGCTGGTCAACCTGCTGAGAAAAGGCAAGCCGGTTTCCATGTCCACACGGGCCGGCCAGTTTGTAACTCTCCAGGACGTGGTAAAAGAAGTCGGGCGGGATGCGGCAAGATTTATCTTTTTGACGCGGCACCATGAAAGCCCCCTTGATTTTGACCTGGAAGTGGCAAGAGCAAAGACCAACGACAATCCTGTATATTATGTGCAGTATGTGCATGCCAGAATTTCAAGCATCCGTAGCAAAGCAGCCGAAGAAAAAGACATTAAGCCGGCATCAGCCGACTCCAGAACCCTTGAACTCCTTGCTGAACCGGAAGAAATAGCCCTGCTCAAGCAAATGACCCGGTACCCGGAAACAGTTGAAAATGCTGCCACGCTAATGGAGCCCCACAGGGTTGCCTATTACCTGATGGAGCTTGCAGCCCTTTTTCATGCCTATTATAATAAGCACAGGGTGCTGTGCGACGATGTAAAGCTGAGTGCTGCACGTCTTGACATGGTAGTCGCAGTGCAGAAGGTTATCCGAAACGGGTTGCAGATTCTCGGTGTGTCTGCCCCGGAAACAATGTAGAGAGCTTATCAAAGGAATAATGGGCGCCAGGTCTTTGAAAAAAACCGGTACAGGCATTCAGGGAAGTGCCGCCGGCTGGGTGGTGATGCTTTTTATAACTTCAGCCTGCATGTTTATCCTGGGTGTAATGGTGGGACGAAATACCGTACCGGTTCATTTTGACATGAATACCCTGGATGAAAAGCTGTCCCAGCTTCAAAGCAGCGTTCTCTTTGAGCCCGAAAAGGAAAACAGCGGTGGGCAAATACTTCCGGAGAATATTTCCTTTGAATTTTATGAACGGCTCAGAGAAAAGGTTGAAATTGACGAATACGCCATGGGCCGGCCCAGGGTCCTGGCCCCGAAGTATCCCAAGCCTGATTTCGAACAAGTCCGGGTTCAGCCGCCCCGGGGCCGGGGCCCTGCCGAACCCGTGACGGTGCAAACCCGCGGGCCTGAAACGGTTAAAGAACCCGGCCAGAAATTATACGCCGTCCAGGTTGCTTCCCTTCGCGATGCCCAAAAGGCCGAAACGGTTAAAAACAAGTACCGGTCCAAGGGTTATCCGGCCTTTACCCAGACAGCCGTGGTGGAAGGAAAAGGCCTGTGGAGCCGTGTGCGCATAGGCCCTTATACGGACCGCAGCCAGGCGGAAAAGGATCTGGTCCGGCTTCAGAAAGCCGGAGTTGATGCCATGCTGCTTCCCCACGAACCCGGATTCTGACTGGTTATGGCCCGGTTGACGGGGGCATGGATTTGGCAAATTTGACAGGAAGGACAAGCAATGAAAATTACCGAAGAAGATGTGGCTCACGTGGCCTCACTTGCAAGGCTGACCATTGACAAAGACGACGCAAAGGGCTTTGCCCGAAACCTTGGGGAAATCCTTGCCTATGCAGAGAGCTTAAACCAGGTGGACACCAGCAACGTTGCCTCCACGGCCCATGCCGTTGAGGTATGCAACGCATTTCGCGAAGATGAAGTTAAAGCACATCTTGACCGCGAAGATGCCATGGCCAATGCCCCGGAATCAGAAGACGGCAGCTTTCTGGTGCCTAAAGTAATAGAATAAAGGAAGACCGGACAATGACAGCCAGCGCACTCCACGAACTGACCATTCACGAGGCCCGAAGGCTTCTTGAAAAAAAAGAAATATCTGCCGCAGAATTAACCGATGCCGTGCTTGCCCGCATAGGGGAGCTGGACCCGGAAATCGGAGCCTATATCACGGTCACCGGTGAGACTGCAAGGCAGCAGGCAAAAAAAGCTGATGAAGCCATCAAATCCAAAGCCAGCGGCCCGCTTACCGGCATTCCCATCGGGATCAAGGATCTGATCTGCACCAAAGGGGTGCCCACCACCTGCGCTTCAAGGATGCTTGAAAATTTCGTGCCGCCCTACAATGCAGGCGTTATGGAAAAGCTTGATTCAGCCGGGGCCGTGATGACCGGCAAGCTGAACATGGACGAATTTGCCATGGGCTCGTCCACGGAAAATTCCGCATTTAAAACCACCCGCAATCCATGGGATTTTTCGCGCATTCCCGGAGGCTCCAGCGGTGGATCTGCTGCAGCCGTGGCAGCAGACATGTGCCTGGGTGCTTTGGGATCGGACACCGGCGGCTCCATTCGCCAGCCGGCATCCCATTGCGGCGTGGTGGGATTAAAGCCGACCTACGGCCGGGTTTCACGCTACGGCCTTGTGGCCTTTGCATCCTCCCTGGACCAGATCGGACCCATTGCAAAGGACGTAACCGATGCTGCAATCCTTATGTCGGCCATTGCAGGATATGACCCCAGGGATTCAACCAGCGTGGATAAGCCCGTGCCTGATTACAGCTCAGGACTTGACGGGTCAATCCGGGACATGACTTTCGGAATCCCGGCTGAATACAACAACGCCCGGGGCATTGACCCCCAGGTGCAGGCAGCCGTGGAAAAGGCGGTTTCCCTTCTCTGTGATGCCGGTGCAAAATGCGTTGAAATCTCCCTTCCCCACTCACAGCACGCCGTTGCCGCCTATTACCTGATTGCCCCGGCCGAGGCCAGCTCCAACCTGGCCCGCTATGACGGGGTAAAGTACGGATTCCGGGACCAGGAGGCCGGCAGCCTCAGGGAAATGTATGAGCGCACCCGCTCGGCGGGCTTCGGCCCTGAGGTAAAACGCCGGATACTTCTGGGCACATACGCGCTTTCTGCCGGATACTATGATGCCTATTACAAAAAGGCCTCCCAGATCCGAACCCTTATTCAGGCCGATTTTGCAGCCGCCTTTAAAGCCTGCGATGTTATAGTGGCCCCGACTGCGCCCACGCCTGCCTTTGCAATCGGTGAAAAAACCGGTGATCCGCTTCAGATGTATCTGTCTGACATCTTCACCATTTCAGCCAACCTGGCAGGTATACCGGGATTGTCTGTCCCGTGCGGATTTTCAGACAACCGTCT
>JAABTZ010000096.1 GCA_011389605.1 Desulfobacteraceae bacterium | reverse complement strand
CCGCAAAACCGGGGCAAGAGTGGTGGGACCCATCCCTTTGCCCACGCGAATCAACAAATACACTGTGCTTCGATCTCCTCATGTGAACAAAAAATCCAGAGAGCAGTTCGAGGTCCGTACCCACAAGCGGTTGCTTGACATCCAGGATCCCACGCAGCAGACAGTGGATGCCTTGATGAAGCTGGATTTGTCTCCGGGCGTGGATGTGGATATTAAATTGTAGGATAAGGACCAGGTGGCGCAAATGTGTAAAGGAATACTCGGAAAAAAACTTGGGATGACGGGGATTTTTGCAAATAACGGGCAATATCTTCCCGTGACAGTTATTCAGGCTGGCCCTTGCACCGTAACTCAGATCAAAACCAGGGCCAATGACGGATATAATGCACTGCAGCTTGGTTTTGCGGAAAAAAAGAAGCACAGACTCACCAAACCTCTGCAGGGGCATTTTGAGAAAAGCGGTGGAACCGGATTTTACAAACTTTGTGAGTTCCATGTGGATGACCCTGAGCAGTATGAACAGGGCCAGCAGATTTCCCTGGAAATGTTTTCCGTGGGCGACAAAATCAACGTGGCAGGAAAAATCAAGGGCCGCGGCTTTTCCGGAGTGACAAAGCGGCATGGTTTCAAGCTTGGCCGCAAAACCCATGGCAGCCACTGTTACCGGACACCCGGCTCCATAGGGCAAAGCGCATGGCCATCCAAGGTTGACAAGGGCAAAAAAATGCCCGGCCACTATGGCAATACCAGGCAGACCACACGGAATCTGGAAGTGGTGGATATACGGCCTGACCAGAATCTTATTTTGGTCAAAGGTGCGGTGCCAGGTTCGAAAAACGCGATTGTGGAGATCTGCAAGGCGAACAAGTCTTAAATTCCGGATGGAGTCCGCAGGGTTTTTCGGTCTAATTGCCGAAGCCCGGTTACTTAATGCCGGATGCAATGTAAAGAGGGAGACCATGGCTGTCGTGGAAGTCAAAAATATACAGGGGGAGAGGGTTTCGGAGATTGACCTTGCCGAAGAGATTTTTAATGTAGAGGTCAAAAAAAGCGTGCTAAACGACGTCGTCCGAATGCAGCTGGCCAACAGGCGCCGGGGCACGGCCAAAGTCAAGCGCCGCTCCGAGATCAGGGGCAGTACACGGAAGCTTTTTCGCCAGAAAGGAACAGGCCGGGCCAGGCGGGGCAGCATCAAAAGCCCTCTGCTCAGAGGCGGGGGAGTCACCTTTGGCCCGGAGCCAAGGGATTATTCCTATAAGCTTCCCAAGAAGGTTAGGCGACTGGCACTTAAAATGGCGCTGTCGGCGAAATACAGGGACAATGAGATAATTGTCCTTGACGGATTTGCACTCAATCAGGTAAAGACAAAGGCCGTTGCTTCAACACTTAGGCACCTGGCCCTTGAAAAGCCGCTTATCGTCATTCATGAAAAAGATGAGAACCTGGAGCTTTCATCAAGAAATATTCCGGGTGTTAAGATCCTTCGGGTCGAAGGGCTTAATGTCTACGATATACTGAATCACAAGACCCTTGTCCTGCTTGAGCCCTCGATAAAAGGGATTGAAGGGAGGTTGGCAGCATGAAAGACTATCATATTATAATAGGGCCGGTAGATACTGAAAAAACCAATATTGCCAGGGAAGAATTAAACCAGGTGGCTTTTGAGGTTGCACCGGGTGCTAACCGTGTCCAGATACGCAAGGCTGTCGAGTCCATCTTCAATGTTGACGTAAGTTCGGTTCGAACCATGCGCGTTAAGGGCAAGTTCAAGCGCAGGGGAAGAATTCTTGGCAAGCGGAAAGACTGGAAAAAGGCAATCGTGACCCTGATGCCCGGCAACCGTATTAAATTTTTTGAGGGTGCATAAGCAAAGGTGATTACCAATGGCTATTAAGAAAGTAAAGCCAACGTCTCATGGACGGCGGTTTCAGACATACTCGACTTTTTCAGAGATCACAAAAGAAAAGCCGGAAAAACAGCTGCTAAAACCCATCAAGAAAAGCGGCGGCAGAAATGCCAACGGCAGAATCACAACAAGGCATCGCGGCGGCGGGGCCAAAAGGTCCTATCGAATGATTGATTTTAAGCGCGATAAGGACGGAGTGCCTGCCAGGGTAGCTGCCATCGAATACGATCCCAACCGTTCTGCGCGTATTGCACTGCTTTATTATGCTGACGGGGAAAAACGCTATATTCTGGCCCCTGCCAGGCTAGGCGTTGGAGATACAGTCATGTCCGGCACGGAAGCAGAAATCCGTCCTGGCAATTGTCTGCCCCTTAGCCACATCCCCCTGGGAACGCAGGTGCATAATATAGAACTTCGGACGGGGCGGGGCGGCCAGCTTGTCAAAAGTGCCGGCGGATTTGCTCAGTTAATGGCCAAGGAAGGACGCTATGCCACAGTTAAACTGCCTTCCGGAGAAGTGCGCATGTTGCTGGTGGCCAACAAGGCAACCATTGGCCAGATAGGCAATGCAGACCATTCCAATATTTCCCTTGGCAAAGCCGGGCGGAAAAGATATCTGGGACGCCGCCCCTATTCAAGAGGCGTTGTAATGAACCCTGTGGATCATCCGATGGGCGGCGGAGAAGGCCGGTCTTCTGGCGGACGTCATCCGTGTACACCATGGGGTATGCCAACAAAGGGATACAGAACCCGGAAACGTACAAAGCAAAGTGACCGGCTCATTGTAAAAAGACGCAGGTAGCTGCAGGCTGTAACAGCGCTTTATTATATTAATACCAAGAACATGTTGTAACAATCAGGAGCAAATATGCCGCGTTCGTTGAAAAAAGGCCCGTATGTAGAACCAAAGCTGCACGGTAAGGTGGTATCTGCCCAAGAGGCCCGAAGCGCAAAAATAATTAAGACCTGGTCCAGACGCTCTACGGTAATTCCTGAGATGGTGGGGCTGACCCTTGCGGTGCACAACGGGAAAAAATTTATTCCGGTTTTTGTTACCGAAAACATGGTGGGCCATAAACTTGGCGAATTTTCTCCGAGCAGGACCTTTTACGGGCATGCCGGGGACAAGAAAACCAAAATGAAGAAGTAAGCCAATCGTAAACGAATTGAGGATGCGGATATGGATGTGAAGGCGTCAGGCAAATACATGCGCATATCACCGCAAAAAGTGCGGAAGGTCGTCGGGACCGTCAAGGGTCAGCGAGTTGAATCCGGGCTCAACACGCTTAAGTTCATGCCGCAGAAAGCCGCGGCAATGGTGGAAAAAATCGTTCGTTCGGCAGTGGCTAATGCCGATCAGAATGCGGGTCTGGACGTGGATGAACTGGTCATTAAAAACATCATTGTCGATGAAGGCCCGATGCTTAAGCGGTTTCGTCCCAGGGCCCGTGGAAGGGCGACTCGGATATTGAAGCGTACGTGTCATATAACGGTCATTGTGGGCCAAGGCAGCGCATAAAAAGGAGGTAGGTGGTTTGGGTCAGAAAGTAAATCCCATAAGCATGCGGCTGGGGATCAACCGCACCTGGAATTCGCGGTGGTATGCGGATAAGCAATATGCCAGTTATGTTTTCGAGGACCACAAGATCCGCGGGTTTTTGAAGAAAAAGCTCTATCATGCAGGAATTTCCAGGATTGAAATAGAGCGGTCTTCCAAGCGTATCAAGCTGCGTATCTATGCCGCCAGGCCCGGAATCGTAATAGGCAAGAAAGGCTCTGAAATCGAGGCCCTTAAAAAGGAACTTGAGAAACTGGTTTCCGCCGATGTTATGGTTGACATCCAGGAGGTCCGCAAGCCCGAACTTGATGCACAGCTTGTTGCAGAAAATGTAGCCAATCAGCTTGTCCGCAGAGTTGCTTTCCGCAGGGCTATGAAAAGATGTGTAGCCTCTGCCATGCGCTTTGGGGCAAAGGGCATAAAAATTATTTGTTCCGGCCGCCTGGGAGGCGCGGAAATGGCCCGTATCGAATGGTACAAGGAAGGACGAATTCCTTTGCACACCCTTCGGGCTGACATTGATTACGGACTGGCCGTTGCGGAGACGACTTACGGAACCATCGGCATCAAGGTTTATATTTTCAAGGGTGAGATTCTGGCCGAAGACCAGGTGCCTGCCGAACGGCAGTAATTTACAGGAGTAGATACCATGCTGAGTCCCAAGAAGGTAAAATATAGAAAACAGCAGAAGGGCCGGATGAGAGGCAAGGCTGATCGAGGCTCAAAGCTGAATTTCGGCGATTTCGGGCTGCAGGCCATGGAATGCGGCTGGATTTCTTCCAGGCAGGTTGAAGCTGCCCGTATTGCCATGACCCGCAAAGTTAAGCGCGGTGGTAAAATGTGGATCCGGATTTTTCCGGATAAACCCATTACCAAAAAGCCTGCCGAAGTACGGATGGGAAAAGGCAAAGGCGCCCCAGAGGCTTGGGTGGCTGTTATCAAGCCCGGCCGAATTCTGTATGAAATGGAAGGTGTTCCAAGGGACTTGGCATATGAGGCCTTGCGGCTGGCTGCCTATAAGCTGCCGATAAAAACCAAGGTCGTGGAAAGGAGCCAGATCTGATGGAATCCAAAGAAATCCGCGGGCTCCGGTCCGAGGAACTCGACAGCAAGCTCGAGGATCTTGTGCAGACTTATTTTAATTTAAGGTTTCAGCACAAGACCGGTCAGCTTGAAAATCCCAAACGTATTGGTCAGGTCCGTCGCGATATAGCCAGGATCAAGACCATCCTGCGCGAGCAGGCATTTACTAACAGATAGCGGTGATGATTGGCCAATGAATAAGACACGAGGGATGAAACAGCAACTGGTGGGCACGGTTTTGAGCAACAAAATGGACAAGACCGTAACTGTTCAGGTGGAACGGCTCGTTCGCCATTCAGTTTACAAAAAATACGTTAAGCGCCGGGCCCGTTATGCCGCCCATGATGAAAACAATACATGCGGTATCGGAGACCAGGTGATGATTACCGAATCCAGGCCGCTTAGCAAGCGCAAGCGCTGGCGCGTCAGCCAGATCATCGAAAAAGCGGTTTGATCACAGGGGATAAAGAAAATGATTCAGGCGGAAACAAGATTGTCTGTTGCAGATAATTCCGGCGCAAAAGAGGTTTACTGCATCAAGGTGCTCGGCGGGACACGCCGGCGATATGCCCGTATCGGGGATATCATCGTAGTGTCTGTCAAAGAGGCCATACCCAACTCAAAGGTAAAAAAGGGCGATGTATTAAAAGCTGTTGTTGTGCGCACCAAAAAGGAAACCCGCAGGCCGGACGGATCCTACATCCGGTTTGACGAAAATTCCGCAGTGCTTATAAATCAGCACCGGGAGCCAATTGGAACCCGTATTTTCGGGCCTGTTGCCCGTGAACTCAGGGCTCATCGTTTCATGAAAATCATTTCACTGGCACCGGAAGTTCTTTAATACTGCCTTAATATTTCGAGTCAATGACAGAATAAGGCCGAGAGGGAAACGGCTCATGGAAAAAATCAAGTGTCGCATAAAAAAAAATGACAAGGTCAAAGTCCTTGCAGGCAAGGATCAGGGAAAGATCCGCAAGGTGCTCAGTGTAGACCGTAAACACAACCGCGTTCTGGTGGAGAATGTCAACATGGTAAAACGCCACCAGAAACCAGGTCCCCAGAGCAGGCAGGGCGGTATTGTCGAGGGCGAGGCGCCAATTCATGCCTCAAACGTGATGATAATTTGCAGCAAATGCGCCCAGCCATCCCGCATACAGGCAAAGGTTCTGGAAGACGGAAAAAAGGTGCGGATCTGCGGTAAATGCAAAGAACTTCTCGACGCCTAGCAGGTCATAACCGGAGGGTATTTCATGTCGCTGAAAGAATTTTACAAAAACGAGGTCGTTGGCCGGTTAAAGGAGACCTTTGAATACAAAAACATTCACCAGGTTCCCAGGCTCGAAAAAATCGTGATTAACATGGGGTTGGGTGAAGCAATCCAGAATATAAAAATTCTGGACGCGGCTCAGGCTGAGATTAAAGTTATCACCGGCCAGGCCCCCGTGGTAACAAGGGCTAAAAAGTCGGTTGCCGCCTTTAAGGTACGCGAAGGCATGCCTATCGGGTGCATGGTCACTCTTCGCCAGAAACGCATGTACGATTTCTATGAAAAACTGGTAAACATTGCACTTCCACGGGTTCGCGATTTTCGCGGGGTTTCCGGCAAGGCATTTGACGGATTCGGCAATTATACCCTTGGCATCAAGGAACAGATTATTTTTCCGGAAGTCGAGTATGACAAGGTTGATTCCATAAAGGGAATGAATATCACCATAGTCACATCGGCCGGGAATAACCAGGAAGGCAAGGAGCTTCTCAGGCTTCTGGGTATGCCGTTTCGCAATTGATTCGCGCAAAATGGCACAAAGACGGATGGATTGATCACGTATCCGGATTCAACGGATAAGGAGGATGAGGTTTGGCGAAAAAGGCGCTTCGCGAAAAGGCGATGAAACAACCTAAATTCAAGGTCAGGGCATATAACCGGTGTCCAATCTGCGGCCGGCCCAGGGCATATATGCGCAAATTCGGCATTTGCCGAATCTGTTTTCGGAACATGGCCTCCGAGGGTTTGCTGCCGGGTGTGACCAAGTCGAGCTGGTAGACCGGTGCACTGGCCGTGTTAAAAAGACATTTGATAAAGGACGGACATATTGTGAGTTTCCATCATTATATTCTGATAAAAAACGGAGTTGGCCATGTTGAGTGATCCACTTGCGGATATGTTGACCCGCATCCGAAACGCCGGCAAGGCAAAACACAAAAGCGTTGACATCCCTGGTTCAAGGATCAAGGTTGCCATGGCGGATCTGATGAAACGGGAAGGCTATATCAAGAACTACAAGTTCATCAAGGATAACAAGCAGGGAGTGCTGCGGGTTTTCCTGAAATATGACGCAAACGACAGGCATGTGATTTTCGGCCTGGAGCGGGTCAGCAAACCCAGCCGCCGTGTCTACGTCGCCAAAGACGAGATAATGCCGGTGCTTAACGGGCTTGGCCTATCCGTTTTGTCAACTTCCAAGGGGATCTTGACCGACAGGCAGGCTAAAAAAGAAAACATCGGCGGGGAAGTCCTCTGCAATATCTGGTAGTCAAGGAGTCAAACATGTCTCGCGTGGGTAAAAAACCGATACCCGTACCGGAAAGAACCAAACTGACATTTAACAGCGGCATGCTTACCGTGGAAGGACCCAAGGGAACGCTTAGCCGAAGGATCCATCCGGAAGTAGGCCTGGATCTGGGCGATGAACAGGTGCTGGTGACTGTGTCGCGCAATGATAAGAAAACAAAAGCCTTATGGGGAACTACCCGGGCCCAGGTGGCCAACATGATTACAGGGGTAAGCAGCGGCTTTGAACGCGTTCTTGAAATCAATGGTATTGGTTACCGGGCAGAGCTTAAAGGCAACAGCATTGAGCTTCACCTGGGATACTCCCATCCAATTAATTTTGATCTGCCCGAAGGCATTGACGCAAAAGTGGACAAGGCCACGATTCGTTTGTCTGGTATAGACAAGGAGTTGATCGGTTTTGCGGCTTCCAGCATTCGTCGCATGAGACCCCCTGAGCCTTACAAAGGCAAGGGAGTGAAATATGCAGAAGAACAGATTCAGCGTAAAGCCGGTAAAACAGCGAAATAACCCTTTTATTTTTATATGTTCAACAGGGATTGGCGATTATGGGTTCGATACAGAAAAGAGAGGCCATGCGCATTAAGCGCAAAAAGCGTATCAGGCAGAAGGTTGAAGGCACGCCCCAGAGGCCGAGGCTGACTGTTTTCCGCAGTTCGCGGCACATATATGCTCAGATCATTGATGACAGCTGCGGCCAGACACTGGCTGCTGCATCCACCATGGAAAAAGAAATCCGGGATCGGGGCAAATCCGGCAATAAGGTTGCCGCTGCAGGCGAAATCGGCAAGCTGATTGCCCAGCGGGCTTCGAGCAAAGGCATTACCACTGTGGTATTTGACCGTAACGGATACATGTACCATGGACGTGTCAGGGCGGTGTCCGAAGAGGCACGAAAAAACGGGTTGGATTTTTAATTAAGATAAGGAGGCGATCCCTTGCTCAAGAAGGAAACAGACGAGAACTTGTTTATTGACAAGGTCGTTCATATCAGCCGCGTTGCCAAGGTTGTCAAAGGCGGGCGCAGGTTTAGCTTTAGTGCCATGGTGGTTGTGGGTGACGGAGAAGGAAAAGTGGGCTTCGGCCTGGGCAAAGCCCATGAGGTGCCGGAAGCTATTCGAAAAGGCGTTGAAAAAGCTAAAAAAACAATGATTTCCGTGCCCCTGGTGGATGGATCGATTCCTTATTCGGTCAATGGCAGATTCGGTGCCGGTTCGGTTTTTTTAAAGCCGGCAGGCAAGGGCACCGGCGTCATAGCAGGCGGAGCAGTCAGGGCTGTTTTGGAAGCCGTCGGGATCCGCAATATCCTGACCAAGTGCATCGGCTCCAACAATCCCCACAATGTGGTCCGGGCCACCATGGATGGTTTAGAGCAACTGCAGAGTCGGGATCAGGTCGCCAGCAAGCGCGGGATTCAGGTAGAAGAACTTTCGATATAAGGGAATTTGGCAAATGGCCGATGTACTCAAGATCACACTTGTTCGTAGCTATTATGGCCGCCCCGCCAAGCATCGCAAGATTTTACAAGGCATGGGGCTGACCCGGATGCATAAAACAGTTGAATTGGCCGATACGCCTGCTATTCGTGGCATGGTTGGCAAGGTTTCGCACCTGGTTCACGTGGAAGGAAAAGAATCATGAGACTGCACGAACTCACACCGGAAAAAAATGTTAACAAATCCCGGAAACGGCTGGGAAGAGGTGTGGCCTCGGGAACCGGAAAAACAGCCGGCAAAGGAACAAAAGGACATAACAGCCGCTCGGGAGGCGGAGTGCGGCCGGGTTTTGAAGGCGGCCAGATGCCTTTGCATCGACGCCTGCCCAAACGGGGTTTTTATAATGTTTTCAAAAAAGAATTCTCCGTTGTTAATATCCGGGATCTTTCCAGGTTTTCAGCAGATCACCAGATTGACCGGGAGGCCCTGATATCAGCGGGCGTGATTAAAAGCAAGATCAAACCCGTGAAGCTTCTTGGTCAGGGAGAGATCAG
>JAABTZ010000095.1 GCA_011389605.1 Desulfobacteraceae bacterium | reverse complement strand
TGCCTGCTTCAGACATTTTTTCCTCTATGAGGGTTTTCATTGTTGTAACGTACTTTGTGCGCTCTTCCTGATTTTTTTTCAGCAAACCGTCGATGTGCTGGTATTCTTCAGGGTTTGCATAATAAAATGCAGTTTCCTCCAGTTCGTTTTTAAGCCAGAAAATGCCGAGCCGCCCGGCAATGGGGCCGTAAATATCCAGGGTTTCCCGGGCAATGGCCTGCTGTTTTGAGTGCTTTTTGTGATAGTGCAGGGTCCGGATATTGTGGAGTCTGTCGGCCAGCTTGATTAAAATAACCCGGATGTCATCGGCCATTGCAAGGATCATTTTACGGATGTTTTCCGCATGCCGCTGCTGGTCGGTGCTAAACGGCAGGGCGCTTATCTTTGTTACCCCGGCCACGATATGGGCAACTTCCCTGCCGAAGAAATTATAGATCTCCTCATTTGTGGAATGGGTGTCTTCAACCACGTCGTGGAGCAGGCCCGCTGCAATGCTGACCGGATCCAGTCTCATGTCAGTAAGCAGGCTGGCGACTTCCAGTGGATGTGACAGATAAGGCTCCCCTGAAAGACGCATCTGGCCGGCATGTACCCGGGCTGAATAGATATAGGCACGATCAATAATGTCTACATCCGCCTCCGGGTAATATTCATAGAGCTTGTCGAGTATGTCGGTAATGCGGATCATATTCTGCCTGAAGCCAAAGCTGCTGCCCGGTCTGATTTGTTAATAGGATTTTGCAAACACAACCCGCCCTTCACTGTGGCTGCCGCAATGGATGCATTGGCCGTCTTCTTTTTCCCGGTCAAAGGGGATGCATCGTATGGTAACATTGAGTCTTTCCTTGATGGCCAGTTCGCAGTCTGCTGAACCGCACCAGTGGGATATGGCAAATCCTCCGTGAATCTCCGGTTTCCCGGAGCTCTCCGGCGTGAAAAATTTGTTAAACTCATCAAGATCGTCAATATTTCGGGTATTTTCCTTTAAAAAGGCAAGGGCTTTTTGATAAAGCCCGTCCTGGATTTCATCGAGCAGATCACAGATGTGTTCGGCAAAGCTGTCCTTTTGTATGGCAAAGCTGTCTTTGCGGTCCCGGTCCCGCCGGGAAACATATACGGAATCTGCATCCATGTCCTTGGGACCTATTTCCACCCTCAGGGGAACGCCTTTTTTTATCCATTCCCAGTTGCGGGCCCCTCCGATGTTTCTGTCATCAATTTCCACCCGTACCGGCCCGTGGTGATAGGTTTTTTTCCTGAGTGCCTCAGCAACCGAGCGTGTGTATTCCATGACGGTTTCGTTGGTTTCATTTTTCTTGAGTATCGGCAGAAGCACCACGTGGGCTGAGGCGACCCTCGGAGGCAGGATTATGCCGTTGTCATCACTGTGGGTCATTATAATGCCGCCGATTAATCGGGTGGATACTCCCCAGGAAGTGGTCCAGCAGTATTCCTCGGTTTCCATGGCCGACTGGAAGCGGATTTCGGAAGCTTTGGCAAAATTCTGACCGAGAAAATGAGATGTCCCGGCCTGTAAGGCCTTTCGGTCCTGCATCATGGCCTCTATACAGGTGGTAATTTCAGCCCCGGGAAATTTTTCCGCAGCTGTTTTCTCTCCTGTAATAACGGGTATGGCGAGATATTCTTCGGCCATTTTTTTATATACATCAAGCATCATATAGGTGCGGTCAATGGCTTCCTTTTTTGTGGCATGCACGGTGTGGCCTTCCTGCCACAGAAATTCACTGGTGCGCAGAAAAATCCGGGTGCGCATCTCCCAGCGGACAACGTTTGCCCACTGGTTAATAAGCATTGGCAGATCCCTGTAGCTTTTTATCCATCGCGCAAAGGCATCTCCTATAATGGTTTCAGATGTGGGCCGCACGATAAGGGGCTCGTTGAGTTTGCCTGCCGGCACCAGCCGGTTGTCTTTGTCTTTTTCCAGCTTGTGATGCGTTACAACAGCGCACTCCTTGGCAAATCCTTCAACATGCCCGGCCTCTTTTTCCAGAAATGAGATGGGGATAAAAAGGGGGAAATAGGCGTTTTTAACACCCGTTGCCTTAAACATGTCATCCAGGGCACGAACCATATTCTCCCAAAGGGCATAGCCCCATGGCTTTATTACCATACAGCCCCGTACCGGGGACAGCTCTGCCATGTCCGATGCCCTTATCACCTGCTGATACCATTCCGGATAATTTTCCGCCCGGGTTGGCCGGATTGCGGTTTCATTTTTTTTTGCCATTATTTTCCTTTGTCGGTGATTTTAAAAGTTCAAATTCTTCTACTGCTGCCAAAAGTTGGTTTACCAGTTGGTTTTGAGGAAATTTTTTGACCACCTGTCCCTTTTTAAACAAAACGCCGGTGCCGTCACCGCCTGCAATTCCGACATCGGCTTCCCGTGCCTCTCCGGGCCCGTTGACCGGGCAACCCATGATGGCGACCTTGATTGTAGCCGTGCTGGTAAGCAGGGCTTTTTCAACAGTTTCTGCAATGCTAAACAAGTCGATGCGGCACCGTCCGCAGGTGGGGCAGGATATGATCTCCGGTCCGCGGCGGCGGATATTCAAGGCTTTAAGGATTTCATAGCCCACACGAACCTCTTCGACCGGATCACGTGTAAGTGATACGCGAAGGGTGTCGCCGATGCCGTCTGCCAGAATGGCTCCGATGCCTATGGCTGACTTTACAATGCCGGCATAAAGCCCGCCAGCCTCTGTAATACCTACATGCAAAGGAATATCGGATTTTTCTGAAAAAAGCCGGTAGGCCTCAATGGTCTGCAGCACATTGGATGATTTAAGAGAGACCTTTACCTGGTGGAAATCCATTCCGGCAAGATTTTCCACCTGGCGGAGGGCGCTTTTTACAAGGGCAGCTGCAATCGTGCCATCTCCTGTTTTCCGAAGATCCTTTTCCAGGGAGCCTGCATTGACCCCGATGCGTATTGACAAACCATGGTCCTTTGCCGCATCAGCTACTGCCTTTATCCGGTCTTTTGACCCTATGTTGCCCGGATTGATCCTCAGTCCGTGGGCTCCGGCCCGGGCTGCGGCGATGGCAAGCCGGAAATCAAAGTGAATATCGGCAATCAAAGGAATGGAAATCTGTCTACGGATCTCTGATATTGCCCGGGCAGATTCCATGTCCGGTACGGCTACCCGGATTATTTCACAACCGGCAGCCTCCAGCTGCCGGATCTGGGCAACAGTTGAGGCCACGTCATCGGTGCGGGTGTTGGTCATGGACTGCACTGAAACAGGGGCGTCTGCGCCGACGGTAACAGGGCCTACGTGGATCTGGCGGGTTTTTTTTCGTTTGATGGTCATGGAAAAATGTACTTTGACTGCTTTTATCAGGTTGTCTCGATGCCGTGCTTCCGGTATGAGGGTTTGCAGACATCTGTATTTCTGATAATGATTAACAAAGGGGATGTTTTAGTTCAAGTCAAATATGACGGCTTTGTAAAAAGTCCAATATCTGAGTTACGCGCAATTCCTCAAAATTTCACGTACGGCTAAGTACGCTGCATTTTTCGGAATCGCGCAAGCCTTGATCTTGAACTTTTTACGGCCCCATCTGAAATCAGATTTTTTACGAGAGCATCAAAAATTAATTGCTTTTAAAAATTTGAAACGCTCAATTTAGGAAAAATAAGAAAAAATGGAGATTGTTAATGGAAAAAAACGATGCAAGGATTCGGGAGAAAATGACACAAAGGGCAGCAGACAATCAATTGCCCTGTGCCGTTGCCTTTGATATTGCTGGTGAACTCGGTGTTGGTCCTGAAATAATAGGTTCCTGTGCCGATAAAATGGGTTTCAGGCTTGTGAAATGCCAGCTGGGCCTGTTTGGTTATGAACCGGAGAAGAAAATTGTAAAAGCCCGCGCCGAAGTTTCCGGGCAATTGCGCCAGGCCGTTTACGAAAATCTTGAAAACGGACGACTTGCCTGCCGGAATGCCTTTATTATAGCCAGGAAGCTTGATTTGCGCAAAATGGATGTCAGCGGGGCCTGCGAGACTCTGGATATAAAGATCAAGCCGTGCCAGCTGGGGGCCTTTTAAAAAGGTTCCAGCCGGCACGATCCTGGCAAGATCTGTTATTTAAGAAAAGGATTAACACGTTTTTCCTGGCCTATGGTTGTGGCAGGGCCATGGCCTGTGTAGACTTTTACATCATCGCCCAGGGCAAGCAGTTTTGTTTTGATGCTTGCAATAAGGGTTTGAAAGTCGCCTCCCGGCAGGTCGGTTCTTCCGATTGATCCGGCAAACAGGGTGTCGCCCACAAAAACCATGCCATTGGTGTGCAGGGAAATACCCCCTGGTGAGTGGCCGGGAGTGTGGAGCACCTTAAATGTTATGTCGCCAAAGGAAATGGTATCGCCTTCGTCCACTGTCCTGTCAGCGGGGGGGGAGTCTTTAACTGAAAGTCCGAAAGCCCCTGCTGTCCTGCCCAGGTCTGCGAGCATGGCTGCATCTGCCTGGTGGATGATGACATCGGCTCCGCTGGCCTCTTTCAGGCCGTGGTTGCCCCCCACGTGATCAAAATGGCCGTGGGTGTTTATTATGTATTTGAGGGTCAGTTTTTCTTCTGCCAGCTGCATAAGTATCCGGTCAGCTTCGTCACCGGGGTCGATCACCGCGGCTGTTTTGGTTTTTTCACATCCGATGATATAGCAGTTGGCCATTATAGGGCCCACTTCAAGCGCCTTTAGAATCAAAAGCTACCTCCTTGTTTATTTTTTTGTTTTTGCCTGCTCGGCGATTTGCACTATTGATGCGACTTTTGGCTTCGGCCTGGCTGACAGAAGACTTTCGTATACTTCTGCCGGAAGCTTTTCCCTGAGATAAGTATCCACATCAAATATTTCCCACCAGCAGTCCATGATTTTAAAGCAGGGCAGGCTGTCTTCACCGCTGATCAGGCAGTAGCGAAACGGGATAATGCTGCCCAGCCTCGGGCAGCGAATTTCCAGCTCATCTGTTTTTGTCTCTGTCATGGTCTGCTTTTTAAATGCTGGGGTTTAGGATAATCCGCATATACTTTCTCCGAGCCGTGCAGGTCTTGCTCGGACAGTTCAATGTCTTTGATGTTTCCTGCAAAATAGGCCTCATAAGCGCCAAGGTCCAGCAGGCCGTGGCCGCTCCAGTTAAACAGTATCACCTTTTCCTTTCCTTCCTCCTTTGCCTTTTTGGCCTCTTCAACAACCAGGGCCAGGGCGTGGCAGGTTTCCGGAGCAGGGATGATGCCTTCTGTGCGGGCGGCCAGGACTCCTGCGGCATATGTGTTGCCCTGGGTCACGGATCGGGCTTCGAAGATCCCTTCATCCACAAGCTGGCTTACGGTTGGGGCCATGCCGTGGTATCTCAGACCGCCGGAATGAACCGGGGGAGGTACAAATGTGTGGCCCAGGCTGTACATGGGCAAAAGAGGGGTGTATTTGGCCGTATCCCCGTGGTCGTAAACAAATGGCGCCTTGGTCAGGGTAGGACATCCGGCGGGTTCTACCGGATAGATTTCGATTTTTTTGCCATGGATCTTGTCATATGCAAAGGGAAAGGCCAGTCCGGCAAAGTTGCTGCCGCCGCCTGCACATCCAATGACAATGTCGGGGTATTCATTAACTTTTTCAAGCTGCCTTTTGGCCTCAAGGCCGATAATTGTCTGATGGAGCATGACATGGTTTAAAACGCTGCCCAGAGAATATCGGGTCAGGCCGCTTTCATCGGCCACGGCCGCTTCGATGGCTTCGCTGATGGCAATCCCGAGAGTGCCTGGAGTATCAGGATCCAGCTCAAGGGCATCGCGACCGGCCTTGGTTTCCATGCTCGGGCTTGGCACACAGTTTCCGCCCCAGGCTGCCATCATGCTTTTGCGGTAGGGTTTTTGGTCAAAGCTTATTCGGACCATGAAAACCTTGCATTCCAGTCCGTAATGGCAGCAGGCAAAAGACAGGGCGCTGCCCCACTGGCCAGCGCCGGTTTCAGTCGTTATTCTTTTAATTCCAAAAACTTTGTTGTAATAGGCCTGGGGTACTGCCGTGTTGGGTTTGTGGCTTCCCGGAGGGCTTACGGATTCATTTTTGAAATAAATCCTGGCCGGGGTGTCCAATGCTTTTTCAAGGTTGTAAGCCCGAACCAGAGGGGTTGGATGCCAGATGGACAGTACATCGAGGATTTCCTCGGGGATATCGATCCACCTTTTGGTGCTTACTTCCTGTTCGATTAGATTCATTGGAAAAACTGGCGCCAGCTGGTCCGGAGAAATCGGCTTGCCATCCGGTCCCAGGGGCGGGTTCATTTTGATGTCGGCCAGGATGTTATACCATTGCCGGGGAATTTCATCCGGTTTCAGTAAGATTTGTCTGTTTCGCATTCATGGCTCCTTTTTGGGTTGCATTGGACATATTGCTGCCGGATGCTGTCTATAATTCCGTTGATAAAAGCACCTGATTTTTCAGTGCCGTATTTCTTGCCGATGTCAATGGCCTCGTTGATGGCCACCATGGGCGGAATATCTTCGCAGAACACCATCTCATAGACGGCTATCCTGATGACATTGCGGTCAACGTAGTCCATTCTCGACAGTCTCCAGTTGCTCGATGTCCTTGTCAGCATGTCATCGATTTGCGCTTTTCTGCCCGCCACTCCCTTGACCAGTTCCAGGCCGAAGGGGCGTACTTTTTCTGAAGGCTCTATCATTGCGCAAAGTTCATGAATAAGTGCTTCGGAATCATCTTCGAGCACATCCATGCAAAACAGCGCCTGCAGAGCCATTTCTCTTGATTTTCGGCGAATGCTCATAGGGTTTGTGTCACGATCCTATCAGTTTTGACAGGTTGGCCATTTCAATGGCCGAAATCGCAGCATCCCACCCTTTGTTGCCTGCCTTGGTGCCTGCCCTTTCAATTGCCTGCTCAATGGTGTCAGTGGTGATCACGCCAAAAATTACCGGAACTCCGGTATCCATGGATGCCGCGGCAATCCCCTTGGAAACCTCGGCGCTGACATAATCAAAATGAGGAGTAGAACCACGGATCACGGCTCCCAGGCAGATTACTGCGTCATATTTTTGCAGCATGGCCAGTTTTTTGGAAACCAGTGGAATTTCAAAAGCCCCGGGCACCTTTATAACTTCTATGTCATTATCAGCGGTTCCGCTGCGCACAAGGGCGTCGAGTGCGCCGGCCAGAAGCTTTTCTGATATAAAGTCATTGAAGCGGCTGACCACAATGGCAAACCGCAGATCTTTGGCAAGAAGATTGGCTTCAATAATTTTAGGCATGGGCCTTTTTCTCCTGGTTTTTTGATTTGTTTTCCGGCTCAATGCTCAGATAATGACCCATCTTAAGCTGTTTGCATTCCAGGTAACAGCGGTTGAAATCATTGGGCTCGGTGTGGATCGGTATCTGGTCTGTTACACTTAAGCCATAGCCTTCCAGTCCCACGATTTTTTTTGGATTATTTGTGATCAGGCGCATTTTGCGTACTCCCAGGTCTGCCAGCACCTGGGCACCTATGCCGTAGTCGCGCAAATCCGCCTTAAAACCCAGCTTTTCGTTGGCCTCAACCGTATCGTAGCCCTGATCCTGCAGCACGTAGGCCTTAAGCTTGTTGACCAGACCGATGCCCCGGCCTTCCTGACGTACGTAAAGCAGCACTCCGTTTCCTTCCTTTTCCATCATCATCATGGCTTTGTGAAGCTGCTCTCCGCAGTCGCAGCGCATGGAGCCAAAAATATCGCCTGTGAGGCACTCGGAATGAACCCTGACAAGAGTCGGCGTTCCCGGATCAATGTCTCCCTTGATCAAAGCGATGTGCTGGAAATCATCCACGTCGTTTTCATAGATCCTTACCTTAAATGTTCCGGCAAAACTTGTGGGGATTTTTGTTTCAACAACACTTCGTACAAAGGACTCCGTGCGCATTCTGTATTCAATCAGATCGGCAATGGTGCAGATGCCGATGCCGTGTTCCTCGCTGAATTTTTCAAGGGAGGGCATCCTGGCCATGGTGCCGTCTTCATCCATGATTTCACATATCACCCCTGCCGGTTTCATGCCTGCAAGCCTGGCTAAGTCCACCGAGCCCTCGGTCTGCCCGGTGCGCACTATGACTCCGCCTCTGCGGGCGCGCAGGGGAAATACATGTCCGGGGCTAACCAGGTCATCGGGGCCTGAATCGTCTGAAATGGCTGTCTGTATGGTTTTGGCACGGTCTGCGGCGGAAATGCCTGTAGTGACACCATGCTTGGCTTCAATGGAGATGGTAAACCCTGTTTCAAAAGGCGAGGTATTGTGCTGAACCATCATGGGAAGCCCCAGTGCTTCGATTCGATCAGGGGTAAGAGAAAGGCAGACAAGGCCTCTTCCGTATTTGGCCATGAAATTTATGGCCTCGGGGGTGACCGCTTCTGCGGCCATGGTCAGATCCCCTTCATTTTCCCTGTCCTCATCATCGACCAGGATGACCATTTTACCGGCCCGGATTTCCTTGATGGCCTCTTCGATTGATAAATGTCCCATATTAAGTTACTCCGTTTATTTTTCGCAGCAAAGCGAAATGGATATTTTATTGCCGGCATAAGCGCACAATTTAGAGAAAACCGGTTTTTGACAAAAAAGCCATATCGATTCCATCCGGCTGATAGCTGCCTGGCTTTTCGCCTTTTACGAATTTTTCCACATATTTTCCGATCAGGTCGGTTTCAATGTTGACCCAGTCGCCCGGATTTTTCAAGCCGATAGTTGTGATTTTGGCGGTGTGCGGAATTACCGCTATTTCAAACCGATCCTGATCGCATGTATTGATTGTCAGGCTTATGCCGTCAATAGCTACAGATCCTTTGGGGATCATGTAACGGCTCAATTGCCCGTCAATGGCAAACCCAAATACAATGGAGCCGCCCAGATCCTTTTTGTAAATGATTTGTGCCTTGCCGTCAATGTGTCCTGATACCAGGTGCCCGTCAAGCCGGTCAGACAGTCTCAGGGCCCGCTCCAGGTTAACTCGCCTGCCCGGCATAGCTTCTGATAAGGTGCTTCGGTTCAGGGTTTCTGCCGAAACATCCACGGTAAAGCTGCGGCCTGAGATTTCAACGGCTGTCA
>JAABTZ010000094.1 GCA_011389605.1 Desulfobacteraceae bacterium | reverse complement strand
TTCGAAGAGGTCGCTTTTTTTTCGGCCTCCACGGGTGTTGAAGAACCGGAATCGGTGCCCGAAGAAGTAGAAGTGGTAATAGAGTCATACGAGATTGTAGAATAGCAAAATGGCTTATCGATTGCATGTGACTAGGGCAAAGACTTAAGTCTTTGCCCGATTTTATGCGTGAGCTTCAACCAGACGTATCGCCACAGACACCCCAAGACTTTCTTTGAGATGGTTTTCAGCCCGGCGCAGTAGTCTTTCCAGTTCCTTTATTTCATCCGAGAAGATGGAATCGTTCATCTGCAGTAAAATCTCAAGAATTTTGCGGCCTTCCCGGCTCACCACCCGGTATGAAATTATGTCTTCGTCCATGTCCTTGTCCATGGGCATCATCTCTTTGAGGTGGAAACCAACCTGGCTGCTGTGGACATTTACTCCGTCGATGTTTATGATATCGTCGGTTCGCCCGGTATCCCACTTCATACGGATAAGGGTGCTGCCGCAGGAACACTTTTCGGCAAGCAGCAGGGCCCTGTCGCCTGTCTTAAAACGGATCAGCGGAAAAGCTCTGGTGGTAAGTGTTGTAAGCACCAGCTCTCCAAAACTGCCTTCCGGCATGGGATCGCCGGTCACCGGGTCGACGATTTCCGGCAGAAAATGATCCTCGTTAATGTGCAAACCATCTTGTGAGTTGCATTCAAAGGATATTGCCGGCCCCGGGACTTCACTTAATCCATAGTGCATCCATGTCCGGACGTGCAGCTGCTTTTCGATTTGTTTTCTAAGTTCGGGGGCGGCATATTCACCGCAAACAATGAGGGTGTGCAAAGAAAGCGACGCGGGCCCGATTCCCATGTCGGCCATGTAGCCGGCCAGGTGGACGGCCATGGCTGGTGTAGTTATCAGGGCAGTGGTTTTGTAGTCCCGAAGAACCATGAGCTGTTTTTCAACAGACAACTGAGTGTTTGGAATCACGCTTGCCCCTATGGATTCAGCTCCCTCCTTGTAGTCACGTCCCCAGTTGGCCAGTCCCGGATTAAGGGCGATCTGCAGAATGTCGTTTTGTGTAACGCCTGCGGCTTTAAGGGCCCGGGCGGGAATTTGCCGCCAGTGTTCAAGATCCTGGGCGGTGTATCCGCTTACCGTTGGATTCCTGGTGGTCCCCGGTGCCGTATGTATGCGCACGATATCTCTTAAAGGAACTGCAAACAGGCTATATGGGTAATGCTGGCTGAAGTCGGCACGCTCCATAAAAGGCAGACGGACGGTTTCAGAAAGTGCTGAAATATCGGAGGGCTCTATTTTCGCCAATCCAAACCGGTTTGCATGGAATGCAACGTGCCTGCAGGCCCTGTTTAGAGTGCTTTGCAGCCGTTCAAGCTGCAGCTGTTGTTTTTCTTCCGTCGAGAGCTGTAAAAATGGATCATCAGGCATCGTAGAAATCTCCATAATCCTTGCCAAGGTAGGCTCGTTTTACATCCTTGTCAGCCAGCAGTTCGTCAGCAGCGCCCTGCAGCACGACAGAGCCTGTTTCAAACACGTAGCCTCTGTCTGCTACTTCCAGGGCTGCAAGCGCGTTTTGTTCCACCAAAACAATTGTCAGACCCCGGGAGCGCAGTACCGTAATTGCTTCCATTATTTTTTCCGCCACCAGGGGAGCCAGTCCCATGGATGGCTCGTCGAGCAGAAGCAGCCGTGGCCGTGCCATAAGCGCCCGGGCAATGGCAAGCATCTGCTGTTCGCCGCCGGAAAGGGTGCCTGCCGGCTGGCGGTACCGCTGCCCAAGGATGGGGAAAAGATTCATTACCGATTCCAGATCCTTTTCAACGGCTGAAACGGCTTTTTTCTTATACATTGTATAAGCACCCAGCTTCAGGTTGTCGAGGACTGAAAGGGGGGCGAAGACCATTCGTCCCTCGGGCACAAGGCTTATCCCTGAGCGTACCACCGCCGGTGGCTCCATGCCCTTAAGGCTTTTTTTTTCAAATTCCATTTCACCTGTCCAGGATGCAAGCAGGCCGCAGGCAGCAGAAAGCAGGGTGGTTTTGCCTGATCCGTTGGCTCCGATAAGGCATATGATCTCCCCGGCATTCACTGACAGGCTGACCCCCTTTACGGCCATAATTCGGCCGTAGAAGCATTTCAGGTTTCGGATACGCAGCATTCTAATTTTTCCCCTTTCCCAGATATGCTTCCACGACAGCCTCGTTTGCCTGGATGTCTCTGGGCGGGCCTTCTGCTATTTTTTTGCCCTGGTCCAGCACTACGATTTGATCAGAAATGGACATGGTCAGGCTCATATCGTGTTCCACCAGCAGGATGGTGATGCCGCGGCTGCAAATTTCCAGGATCAGATCCCCTAACTGGTTTGTTTCAGATATGTTTAAACCAGCTGCGGGCTCGTCGAGCAGCAGCAGCCTGGGTTCGGCTGCCAGGGCCCGGGCCAGTTCCACAAGGCGCTGCCATCCAAAGGGCAGATCGCTGCTTTTTTGGTGGGCGTAATCCTGCAATCCAACAAATTCCAGCAATTCCATGGCCCGGTCCCGGGCCTGTTTTTCCTCCCGGCGGGTATGGGCAAGGCGCAGAATACTTTCGATCATGCCGGACCGGGTGCGGGTATACATGCCCACAAGGATATTTTCCAGCACACTCATGCTTTCAAAAAGCTCTACATTCTGAAATGTACGGGCAATGCCCGTGCGAACCCGCTCGTGGACTTCCAGTGCCTGAATGGATTTGCCTGCAAACCGGATTTGTCCCGAGTCAGGAGGAAAAATACCTGTTATTACGTTAAACAGGGTGGTTTTGCCTGCTCCGTTGGGGCCGATCAATCCGTTGATCGAGGCCTTTTCCAGGTGGAATTCAACGTCCTCCAAAGCCTGTACGCCCCCAAAGGCCTTGCCTATACCCTGGATTTCCAGAAGAGGCTTGTTATCGGTCATGGTGTTTCCGATACCGTTGATATATATCCAGAAGGCCACGGGTAAGGCCCCGGGGCATAAAAATCATAACCGTCATAAGAATCAATCCGTATACCACCATTTCAAATTCCGAAAAAGCATGAAGCCATTCGGGAAGAAGGGTCAGCAGGGAAGCTCCAAACAGGGCTCCCCAGACGCTGGCCATACCCCCGATAACGACCATGGTAACAATCCGGATGGAGGCCATAAAGCCAAAAGTTCCAGGACTGATAAAGTAAATCAGGTGGGCGTACAGAAAGCCTGCAAGAGCGGCTATGCCTGCGCTTAAAACAAAAACCTGGAGCTTAAGGGTCCGGGTGTCAACTCCGACTGCGGCTGCAGCTTTTTCTCCGTCATGGATTGATCTCAGAGCCCTGCCCACACGGGAGTCAATTATACGCCGGCACATAATGATCACCAGCAGAACCACGATCCAAACCAAAAAGAAATATGCCTTGTCGGAAGTAAAAGACAGGGAGCCGATCTCCAGCGGAGGGATGCCCACGAAACCGGAAGCACCCCCTGTGACACTGCTCCATTCACGAAAAACAATATGTACTATCATGCCAAATCCCAGAGTTCCCATGCCCAGGTAATACCCGGAAAGGCGAAGTGTTGGCATTCCAACGATCCAGGCAATCAGCATGGCCGCGCCCACTGCTGCGGGAAGCGCTAACAGGGGCGGCACCTGGTATGTTGTGGTCAAAACCGCTGTGACATATGCGCCAATGCCGTAGAAGGCGGCATGCCCCAGGGAGATCTGGCCTGCATAACCCATGAGCATATTCAGCGACAGGGCCAGCAGGGTGTTTAGCCCTATGAAAATCAGCAGCTGGAGATAATAGGAATTGTCTATGCTCCAGCCCAGAAGACAGATTCCAAGGGTAAAAATCGTATATAGAATGTATGTGGATTTATCCTGCATAACCTTAAAACCGTTTGACGTCGGCTGCGCCTATAATGCCCTGGGGCCTGACATAGAGGACAAGCAGCAGCAGCAGAAAAGCCGTGGCATCCTTGAGTCCCGAAGAGACAAAGCCCACGCCCATTGCTTCAAGTATTCCAAGCAGAAAACCGCCAAGTATAGCACCCCACAGGCTGCCAAGCCCTCCGAGCATGGCAGCGCAGAACCCTTTTAGCCCCAGCATGGTTCCCATGTCATAGCTTGACATGGTAATGGGTGCAATGCTGGCCCCGGCCACAGCTCCAAGACCGGTTGCCAGTCCAAATGCCAGAAGAACCATCCATTTAAATGGTATGCCGACAATCCAGGCTGCTTTTTTGTTGACAGCACATGCTATCATGGCTTTTCCGGTAAGAGTTTTCCGGTAAAAGATCTGCAAACCGACAGTCAGGGCCGTGACGATAAGCAAAATCCAGATGCTTTGAGGAAGCAGCCGGGCCCCGGCTATGTCAATGGGCGGCAAATCCCAGAATTGGGGCATGCTGTAGGCATCCTTGCCCCAGACAAGCATGCCCAGCCCCCGCAGAAAAATTGAAGCCCCTACGGTTATGATTATCAGCACAATGGGTTCAGGGTGCCGGACGGAGCGGATGGCCAGACGCTCAAAAATCATACCTGCGGCCGCCACAATGAGCACGGTGAAAAAAAATGCAGGCAGCAGGCTAAATCCCATGCCAAGCGAAAGGCTGACCATGCAAAGTGCCCCGAGCATGACAAATTCACCGTGGGCAAAATTGATCAGGTCAGTGGAGCTGTAGAGCATGGAAAACCCCAGAGCAATCACCGCGTAAATGGCGCCGTTTGTAATGCCGGAAAACAGATATTGAAGGATTTCTTGCATTGCTCCGTCCGGATTTTGCTAGTCAATCAGTTCCCATTTGCCTTCTGCAATGCGAACCATCACAAAGGCCGAAGGATCAAGGCCATTGTGATCAGTTTTGCTGAAGGAAAAAATTCCGCTTATGCCCACGTGGCCTTTTATACTTTCAAGGTTTTCACGGATTTTGGACTTGTCACCGCCGGTGCCGGCCATGGCTTTGGCCAGAAGATTGATTGCATCATAGGCGTATCCGCCGAATCCAGATACGGTTTCATTGTATTTGCCTTCATAGGCATTAATGTAGGCAAGCAGTGCATTTTTTTGGGGATCATCTTCAGACAGAAGGTCAGCTACAAGGATTTTGCCCGTTGGCAGCAGGATGCCTTCGGCGGCCTGGCCGGCCAGTTCGATGAATTTAGGAGAGGCCACTCCGTGGCTTTGGTAAAGGGGGATGTCAATGCCCAGCTGCTCCACGTTTTTGGCCACCACTGCAGGACCCGGGTTGGTGCCCCAGCAGATAATTGCGCCCGGCTCATTTCGCCGGAGCTTGGTTAACTGTGCTGTCATGTCGGTATCCTTGGCTCCGAAATTTTCGCTGTTCAAAACCGTGATCCCGAAATCTTTGGCCTGTTTAAGCAGCTGCTCTTTGCCGCTTTCACCAAATGCATTGGAAACGGTAATTAAGGCTACCTTGTCAATTCCCCTTTGCCTGATATGTTCGTAGATTGCTGCCACTGCCTGGATATCGCTTTGGGCGGTTTTAAAAACCTACGGCTTTATGGGCTCTACTATTTTGTTGCCGGCCGCGCAGCTGACAAAGGGCAACTTGGCCCGCTCCACAATGGGAACCACTGCAAGGGTTGTGGGGGTCAGGCTGGGGCCCACGATGGCCGTGACCTTGTCACGGTTTATGAGCTTGCCAATCGACGATACTGCTTTGGATGGATCACCTTCCGTGTCATAAATTATGCCTTCCAGCATTCGGCCGTCAATTCCTCCGGCTGCGTTGATTTCTTCAATTGCAAGCTCCATTGATTTTTTTTCAGGGTCGCCCAGAAAGGACGCCGGGCCGGTAACGGAAAAGATTCCGCCGATTTTAATTGTATCCTTTGCAGATTCGGCCTGGGACAGGGGGCATACAATCAACGCTGCCAATGTCAGCATGGCGGCGGCCAGCAAAACGGGACGATGTTTTCCGGAAAATTTCATGACTTGACTCCTTTAAATGGTTTTGTCTTTCGGCAATTTATGCTGTTTATGACCATAAGCGGCAATAAGTTTTGAGACCATTGCCGTTTACATGGAATAAAGGCGCGATCCTTCCACAATAGCTACATTGTTTTCCGAAAGAACACGGATGGCCTCTTCCGGCTGGTCGAACCGAAAGATCATAACCGCGTTGTTTCCGCTCTGACGGACAAAGGCATACATGTATTCCACATTAATACCTGCTCTATAGAGCATATCGAGAATGCTGTGCAGGCCGCCGGGCTGGTCTTTTACCTCCACTGCCACAACCTTTGTCTTGCGCACTGTAAACCCGGCATTCCGCAGAACTTCTTCGGCCTTTGAGTTGTTATCCACAATAAGGCGCAGCACTCCGAAATCAGTGGTGTCAGCCACTGCTAGGGCCCGGATATTGACATGGTTTTGCGATAAAATCCCAGTGACCTCGGATAGTCGGCCGGCCTTGTTTTCCAGGAAGATTGAAATCTGTTCGGATTGCATGGTTCCCCTCCTTTTTGGATATTTGAAATGGATGCTATATTTTTCTTTTGTCAATTACCCGGGCGGCCTTGCCCTCGCTTCTGGCAATACTTTTGGGTTCAGCCAGCTTGACGTCCACTGAAATGCCAAGCAACTCCTTAATATCATATTTAATACGCTCTTCGAAGTGCTGCAGCTGCCTGACCTCGTCGGAGAACATCTGCTGGCTGACCTCCACTTTCACTGTCAGGATATCAAGATTATCCTTGCGGTCGACTTCCATCTGGTAATGGGGCTCTACCCCCTCGATTTCCATGAGCACGCTTTCTATCTGGGATGGAAATACGTTTACGCCCCGGATGATTAGCATGTCATCTGTACGTCCGCTGATTTTGTTCATACGCACCATGGTGCGTCCGCATATGCACGGCTCCGGGTTTAAGCTGGTTATATCCCGGGTCCGGTAGCGGATTACAGGAAATGCTTCCTTGGTGATGGAGGTTATAACAAGTTCTCCGGTTTCCCCGTAAGGCAGCACTTCAAGGGTGTTTGGGTCTATTATTTCGGCTATGAAATGGTCTTCGGCCATGTGGAGACCGGCCTTTGCCTCATGGCACTCAATGGAAACCCCGGGCCCGAGAACCTCACTTAAACCGTATATGTCCACGGCTGTGATATTCATTTTCTCCTCGATTTCCCGGCGCATGTTCTCTGACCAGGGCTCGGCTCCGAAGATGCCGAACTTAAAGCTCAGGTCTTTAAAAGATACGCCCATGTCCTCGGCAGCCTCGGCCAGATGCAGGGAGTAGGAGGGGGTGGCCGTAAGAACCGTGGGTTTGAAATCTTTCATAATCACAACCTGGCGTTTCGTGTTGCCGCCGGAAACCGGAATGACAGACGCGCCTAGTTTTTCAGCTCCATAGTGAATACCCAGACCGCCTGTGAAAAGCCCGTAACCATAAGCATTGTGAATGATGTCGCCCCGGGTGGCACCGCCTGCGGCAAGGGCCCGCGCCATGAGTCGGGCCCAGGTGTCGATATCCCTGGAAGTGTATCCAACCACGGTGGGTTTGCCTGTTGTGCCTGAAGATGCATGAATCCGCACCACGTTATCCATGGGAACGGCAAACATTCCAAAGGGGTAGTTGTCCCGCAGGTCCTGCTTGATAGTAAAAGGAAGCCGCTGCAGGTCTTCAAGCCCCTGGATATCTCCGGGCCTGAGCCCGGCTTCATCGAATTTCTTCCGATAAAAGGCAACAGTGGCATACACCCGGGAAACTGTTGCCTGCAGCCTCCGCAGCTGGATGGATTCCAGCGCCTCCCTGGGCATGGTTTCATACTCGATGTCGTATATCATCGTCTTCCTCCCTGTGCGTGATGTTTCTCCGGTTTAACATTTGCATTGCCCGGGCTGACGTTTGGCTCACAAAAAAAGGCTGCGGGAAAACCCACAGCCTTTTTGCATGAAAAAGCCATGGGCCCGCCCTGTCGCGTCTTCCCATGGCTTGTTTGCGTAATCCGGTTGGCTCTTTTTACTGCGCCGGTCCATGGGAAGACTTTTTAAAGAAAAAAAAGTTCCCAAAGCCGGCAATCTCGTTTGACTGTCTCATTTGTCAGCAGACCTTCTTCAAGTATAAAACAGGTTTGGTAAAAATTGTATTTTATTACTTTAAGCAGAAGCTGTTGAGCCTGTCAAGAAAAATATTAAAAATATTAAAAGTCCTTATTTGATAAGCCTGTAAAAAGTCTTTTTTACAGGCAGTGTTAAGTTTTAAGTGATTAAGTGTTAAGTAAAATCAAAAAGTTATTTTCTTATTGTTTGGCGATTATACCAGTTTCAGGACTTTTTACGATGCCATCAAAATTAATTGCTTTTAAAAATCTGAAACGCTCAATTTAGGTAATATAGTGTCCGGGCTGTCCTGCTTGCCTGCAGGGCCCAAATTTCTTGACAACATCAGGTGGTTAAGTTAATTTTATTAGATTAAAACATAGTTTTCAACAGGTCTTTACGTTTCCTGGCATTAAATCTTTTAAGAGGAGGTCTTTTATGACCGACGGTAACCAGACGGATCCGGAAAAGGAAATAATTGAACTTTCTGAAATCGTTGTGGGCACTTCCGCAGATGATGATGCCATTGTCGAATTGACCGAGGATCTGGTAGACGAGGTTAGAGACGCTATTTCCGGATTTACAGGAGAAAACAACGGCGATGCCCGGGAGCTGGATCTGACCGATGATTCGCAATATGATAATGATTTCGGGACGCCCGATAACGAAATAATCGATCTTGTGGAAAAAGTTGAATGGAGCACGGATTTTGACCCGGACGAAAAAATCGGAGACAACGGTCAGGCTGAAATTGCAGATGAAACAACCGGCGAGGCTGACGGCAGTTTTTATACAGGCCCGGACATCGATACATCCGGTGAGCCTGAAAACGAATCCGGTGACATCCTTGAACTGACAGAAGTTGTTGAACCCCTTTCGGAACAACAGCTTCGCGACGCACTGGAACGGGTGGTGGAACAAAAATACGGGGACATGATCGATCAAATCTTAAGAGAGATAATCTGGAAAAAAGTTTCCGAAGATATCGATCATCTAAGGGAATACCTGCTGACCCGAAGGTCCGGGCAATAGCAGGAGCCAGGGCGCACGCAGCCCTTCGGC
>JAABTZ010000093.1 GCA_011389605.1 Desulfobacteraceae bacterium | reverse complement strand
ACCCTCGGCCTACAACTATCAAATGCTGATCAAGCACATTCTGGAAACCCCTCTGATTTATGCCCCTGAGCGGGAAATAGTCTACCGGGATCTTCATCGCTACACTTACAGGGATTTAAACCGGCGTATTCACCAGCTGGCCAATGCTCTTTCGGGCCTCGGGGTCAAACCCGGCAGCACAGTTGCGGTCATGGACTGGGACAGCCACAGGTACCTGGAATGCTTCTTTGCAGTGCCCATGATGGGCGCGGTTCTGCACACCATAAACATCCGTCTGTCTCCCGAACAATTGATTTACACCATCAATCATGCCGAAGATGACGTCATACTGGTAAGCGAAGAGTTTGTTCCTCTTCTTGACGCGGTAAAGGACAAATTCACCACTGTCAAAAAAATCATCCTTATCAGCGACACCGGCAACACACCGGAAACGGCCCTGCAGATCGACGGTGAATACGAGGATCTGGTCAACAAGGCAGAAACTTCATATGATTTTCCGGATTTTGACGAAAACACCATGGCCACCACTTTCTATACCACCGGCACCACCGGCCTTCCAAAGGGTGTTTTTTTCAGCCACCGGCAGCTTATGATGCATACCTACGGCATGCTGGCCAACATGGCAGGCTTTGAGTCCCAGGCCCCGATCACCTCAAAAGACGTCTACATGCCCATTACCCCGATGTTTCACGTGCATGCATGGGGCGTTCCCTATGTCATGACCCTGCTGGGCGCCAAACAGGTCTACCCGGGACGCTACGAGCCTGAAATGCTGCTTAAGCTTCTGATAAAGGAAAAAGTCACATTTTCCCACTGCGTGCCCACCATCATGCACATGCTGGTCTCAAGCCCTGCCATCAAACAGTTTGACCTCACCGGCTGGAAGGTTATCATCGGCGGATCGGCCCTGCCCCGCGGCCTGTGCAAGGAAGCCCTGAAACTGGGCATCAACATCTATGCTGCATACGGCATGTCAGAGACCTGCCCGCTTCTTACATCGGCCGTGCTCAAGCCAAAGATGATGGAATGGAGCGAGGAGGATCAGATAAAAGTCCGCTGCCGCACGGGCCGGCCGGCGCCAAACGTTTATCTGCAGATCTGGGATCCTGATGGAAAACCCATGCCCCATGACGGCCAGTCCACGGGCGAGGTTGTGGTGCGCTCTCCGTGGCTTACCCAGGGATATACAAAGGATGCTGAAAAAAGCGAGGAACTCTGGGAAAAAGGCTGGCTGCACACCGGCGATATCGGATATGTGGATGAAGAAGGCTATCTGCAGATCACAGACCGGCTTAAAGACGTGATTAAAACCGGCGGGGAATGGATTTCTTCACTGACATTGGAAGACATCATAAGCCAGAACGAGGCGGTCAGCGAATCGGCTGCCATTG
>JAABTZ010000092.1 GCA_011389605.1 Desulfobacteraceae bacterium | reverse complement strand
GCGTGCCCGATGAAAAATGGGGAGAAAGGCCCCTGGTGCTGGTTGTATTAAAAGACAGCCACAAGGGCAAGGTCACCGAGGACCAACTGCGCGACTTTTTCATGAAGTTTGTGGATGCCGGGGAAATTCCCAAGTACGGCGTGCCAAACCGCGTGCAAATAGTAGATGAAATTCCCAAGACCAGTGTTGGCAAAATCAACAAAAAAGACATCCGGACCCAGTTTACTTCCTGATGATACAGTAAAATTGAACTTTAAGAAGGCCGCCTGCGTAAATCAGCAGGCGGCTTTTTTTTATTGTAGAGTTTGTAAGCCGATACTGCAATCATCCTCTCTTCGTCTGCGGGAATCACCATGACTTTTGCCCTGCTGTCATCGGCGCTGATGCACCCGGCGCCACCTCCTGTCATGGCCCGGTTTTTTTCATCATCTAAAACAAGGCCCAGGCCACCAAGGGGTTTGAATACCGCCTGCCTTACCCGCCAGGAGTTTTCCCCGATGCCGCCGGTAAACACAATGGCATCAGCTCCCCCCAGGGCAAAAAGGTATCCGCCCAGGTATTTGCGCAGCACGTGGACAAACATGTCAAATGCAAGACGCGCCCTTTGGCATCCCTTGTCCATTTTTTCCACAATGACCCGCATATCCCGGCTGATGCCGCTTACACCCAGAAGCCCGCTTCCCGTGTTTAATACCTCCAGGATATCGGGCACGTCAAGGCCTGTTTTCCCCATGAGAAAGGGAAACACGGCCGGGTCGAAATTGCCCGATCTTGTTCCCATCATCAGGCCCTCAAGAGGGGTAAAACCCATGCTCGTATCAAGCACCCGGCCATGGTCAAAAGCCATGGTACTGCTGCCGTTTCCCAGATGAGCGGCAATTATTTTAAGGCTGTCAACCGGTCTTTCCAGCAGACAGGAAGCCTGCTGTATTGCGTGTTCATAGGAAATGCCATGGAATCCGTATCTCCTGATACCGTATTTTTCAGACCATTCCAGCGGGACTGGATAAAGACGGGTATGGATTGGCATGTCATGGGAAAAAGCAGTATCAAAGCAGGCTGTCATGGGCATTTCCGGCAAAAGCTTTCTGCACTCCCGGATGCACATAACATTGATGGGAATATGCAGGGGTGCAAGTTCGTCAAGTGATTCCAGCTCCCTGATAACATCATCTTCTATCATCAAGGGCTCAAAAAACCGTTCCCCTCCGTGTACCACCCGGTGGCCTATCAGATCGACGGTTTTTCCGCTTCCGGCAACTGGCGGAACCGATAAAATCAGAACCTCATAAAGCCTCTTAACCGCGCCTGAGTGATTTTGGCATTCAAATTCCTCTTTTAATTCATCCATCCCCGGGCGGCTGCAAACAAGCAGGGCCCTGCTCCCGGAATTTCCGATACCAATGCCTTCCACATGCCCTGATGCCATAAGGCTTTGCTCCGGCATGGCAAAAAGCTTAAACTTAACAGAAGAACTGCCGCTGTTTACAACCAGCACATTCATATAAACTCCCTCTAAACCGGGCGTTTCAAATTTTTAAAGAATATAATGATTACTTAGACTTAAAAGTTGAGAATCGCTCAGTTCAGGTTCCCTTTTTCTTCCAACACCCTGCAGTCATGACGTTGGCAGATCTTTTCGGATTGATCAACACGGCGCCAGGCAAACCAGGGTTTTTGAGCTTTCATGTGGCAGTGCCGCACCGGACACCACCGGATTGGATCATTTTCAGGCACCCGGGTATGCCCGCGACTTTCGCACTGATTCTGCCGTACCCATTTTTCGGCTTCATCCACAAACTCCACAAAACCGTCATGATAGGTGGTTTTACCGATGCAATGCACATAACGTAAATAAGCTCATATAACTGGGTTGGCCGATCTTTTTGATTTGAATCCATTGCAGGCTTCAGCTCTTTTTTTATCCTGATTGAAGCCATTACTGCCCGGAGTGCAGCTCGGCTTTAAACCGTCGGGTCATCTGGCGTTCATAAAAGCCCGGGACAAGGCGGCTGGCCCAGTAGCCCAGCTTTCCCATAAAGGTGAGCACGAGCATGTCCTTTTCCCGGCAGGCGCCGCAAAAGATAGCTTCTGCAGCGCTTTGGGCAGTGTCCTGTCTGCCCACAAATGTCTGGGGCCGTTTTGTTACACTGCCGTCAGCCCCCAGGGCCCGGTCCTGGAGATTGGTTCGGATAAAGCCAGGGCAGACAATCATCACATTAACTCCCAGATGACGAATTTCTGCACGCAGAGAGCTAAACATACCATGCAGGGCATGCTTGCTTGCGCTGTAGCCTGTTCGGCCGACCAGCGGGCCAACCCCTGCGATGCTTTCATTGACGATTATCATTCCACGCCTGGCAATGATGCTGTCCATTGCCGCCTTGGTGCAGTACAAAGATCCGAAAAAATTAACCTCCATGACACGGCGGAAAACTTCCACCCGGGTGTCGGCAAACCGGCTGCGATGAGTGATCCCCGCGTTGTTAAACAACACGTCAATGCCGCCTTTCTCCCGGATGACCGCCTTTATGGCATTGCTGCAATCAGTCTCATTGGTGACGTTGCATACACGGGTCATTATTTCAAAGCCGTCGGCCTTAAACGCTTTTTCCTGGCTGGCCAGATTTTGTTCATCCATGTCCAGAAGCACGCACCCGGCCCCGGCTTCGGCAAACCTGCGGGCCGTGGCAAGGCCGATTCCACTTGCCCCGCCCGTAATGACAACAACCTTGTTTTTAAAATCCCTTTTTTTCAAAATCACCCCTTGATGGCACCGTAAAAAGTCCAATATCTGCTTTACGCGCGATTCCTGAAGAATTTCACGTACGGATAGGTACGCTGCATTCTTCGCCAATCGCGCAAGCCTTGATCTTGAACTTTTTACGGCCCCATCTGAAAACAGACTTTTTACGAGTTCATCACCCCTTATTCATTAAACAATCACGACAGCCTGCAGGCTTCCGGATCCGTGGCCTCCTCGCCGGCAGGCAGCGGAATGCGGGTAAAAATAAAGGCTGTGACCAGCCCCGCAATAATATGCCATACACCCCACCATGCAACCACAATTGCCATACCCCCAAGGCCGTCAAAAAAGTTAAACACCAGAACAAGGCCCAGGGCGGAGTTCTGAATGCCAACCTCTATGCAAACTGCCCTGGCATCGGCCTGGTTTAGTCCCGCCAGACGCCCGCTCCAGTAGCCGATGTTTAACGCCATGGCGTTGTGGATAAACACGCCAAGCATCACCATACCTACATAGGCGATAAAATACTTCCAGTTGGCGGCAAGGGCTCCGGAAACGATGAGAATGAAAAACACCAGGGCAAAGATCTTAAACGGCCTCCGCACCCGGTCGGCAAGATCCGGAAAAGCCCGGGTCAGAATCTGGCCCAGGATCAATGGAATTCCCAGGATAACAAATACCGTAATAAAAACATCCAGAGGGCTTAAACTGACACTGCGCAAAATTTCCGCGGTTTTGGGATTCAGGCTGCCCCAGAGGGAAAGGTTAAGCGGTGTCATGAAAATGGCAGCAATGGTGGAAATGGCCGTCATGGTTATGGACACGGCACAATTGCCCTTGGCAAGATAGGTCATTATATTTGACAGGTTTCCGCCGGGACACGAGGCCACCAAAATCATGCCAAGTGCCATGGACGGGTGGGGGCGCAGAATCAGCACCAGCAGAAAGGTAAAGGCCGGAAGCAGGATAAACTGTGCGGCAAGCCCTATGCAAGGTGCCCTGGGCGCTACAAGGATACGCTTGAAATCCTCCAGTTTCAAATCCAGGGAAACCCCGAGCATCATAAGGCCGATGGCCGCATTGATCATCAAAAGCCCCTGGGGGCTGAAATTGAGGCGAACCTGGTCGATTTGTCCCAGAACCGAAGGATCCATGTCTTGTCTTCCCCCTTTATTCTGCTTATGCTTTATAGGCACCCACATTGGCCAGGGCCATGCTGCCAGGACTCACGGTGGTGGGGTCGGTCATCACGTTTATGCAGCAGACTTTGCCGGAAGCAAAGGCATCTTCCAGCGCAGGCCTGATCTCAGCCGGAGACTCCACCAGATATCCTTTTCCGCCAATGGCTTCGACCATCTTGTGATAATTTACCCTGCCGATGTAAGTGCCTGCCTCGATTGCATGTCCTATGCGGATTTCCTGGCTGTGACGGATCATGCCCCAGCCCAGGTCATTTGAGATTACAACCACCACGGGCAGTTTTTTTCGAATGGCGTTTTCAAACTCCATGAAGTTAAACCCGATGCTTCCATCCCCGGAGATGAGCACCACCCGCTGCTCTGGATAACGAAGCTTTGCAGCGCAGGCATAGGCAAGCCCGACGCCCAGGGAACCGAAAATGCCGTAGTCCAGATACCTGCCGGGGGCATTTATCCGGCGGGTCATGCCCATCCATGTGGTGGTATCGCCTCCGTCTGCCACAACTATATCATCGGGGCGGTTCATGAATTTGTCAATTTCCCTGGCAAGGCGCAGGGGATGGATGGGCACATTGTCTGATGTCCAGTCCTTTTCAGCCTGACTGACACCGTCTTTATGGGCCTGCCGGAGTTTTTCTATCCAGGGAAAGAACCTGTTTTTCAGGGAATCTGACAGGCTTTTTTCAGTAACAATCCGGCAGCAGGACAAAAGATAGGCTTTTGCATCGCTTACAACAGGAAGATCAACTTTTCTGTTTCTGCCGATTTCTTCTGCCTTGATGTCCACCTGAACTATTTTGGCCGTTGGGTTAAAAACATCACCAAACATATAATAAAGACAGATACGCGTTCCCAGCAGAATTACCAGATCTGTCTCAATATAAGCGGCAAAGGCGCCTCCGGGACGAATGGCAAGGGCGCCTTCAAAGCACAGGGGATGATCGTCGGCAACGGTGCCCCGCCCGGTAAGGGAAGTAAACACAGGCATGCCGGTCTGCTCGATAAAGTCTTTAAGCTCGGCTTCGGCCCCTGACTGCCAGACCCCGCTTCCTGCAATCACCACTGGTTTTTCCGCCTGCTGAATCATTTCAATCATTTCTTCCGCCCCCCTGACATCCGAAGGGCGGGACAAAACACTGGTCGACGGAAGCTTAACGGCATCCCGGTCCACCTGAGCGTTTAGCACATCAACGGGAAACTCAAGATAAACAGGCCCGGGCCGGCCGGATGCGGCCGTTCGGAATGCCATATCAACATATTCGGCTATGCGCTCAGGCTTTTGACAGACAAAGGCCTTTTTGACCATGGGGCTGATAACAGCCTGCTGGGGCATGTCCTGGAGATCAAGCTTTTCCTTGCAGTCCAGGCCCACGCACCCGGCAATGACCACCAGGGGAGTGTTGGAGAAAAAAGCACTTGCAACAGCAGTTAAGGCATTGGTAAAGCCAGGCCCGGCCGTAACCATTGCCACGCCCGGGGTGCGCGTCATTTTACCCCAGGCTTCTGCCATAAATACGGCGGCCTGCTCGTGACGGGTGTCATAAAGGGTGATGTCCGAATGCTCCAGGTACTGGTAGATGGGCGTTATATGCCCCCCGCTCAGTGTAAAAATGTATTCAACCTTTTTTTCAGCCAGGGCTTCGGCCGCAATCTGGCCTCCGGCAACAGATGACATGGGCATGCTCCTTTTTAAAAATTTTATAGAATACCATTCTAAAATTGATTATTATTCTATTTCTGATAGTGTGTCAATAATCAAAAACAAAGTTTAACCCGGATTGAACGTTTACAAGAAAGGAAACAATCAGCCATGATGCCTGAAATAATCTATCTGCAGCTCATTGCCTTTCTGTGGGGACTGGTCCAGGGCCTGACAGGTTTCGGAGTAATGCTGGTGGCCCTGCCGCTGATGGCCTTTTTTATTGACATCAAGACGGCCATTGCCCTGATTGTGCTGTTTGGCATGGTGATCAACCTGATTCTTATCGTGCAGCTATCAGACCATTTTGAGACACGCAAATGGCTGCCCATGCTCATGGCTTCATTTCCGGGCATCCCCCTTGGCGTCTATATCCACAAATCCACATCCCAGCGGCCGCTGGAAATCATAGTAGGCATAGTGCTGATTGCCACCACGGCCAACACCTGGCTTGGTATTCGGCCAAAACATTCCCTGGGCAGGATCTGGGCTTTGGCCACGGGTTTTTGTGCAGGCATTCTTGCCGGCAGCATCGGCACTTCCGGGCCGCCTGTGGTGATCTACACCTCGCTTCAGCCCTGGAGCAAGTCGGAGATCAAGGCCACACTGGTGGCATTTTTCATGCTAAACGGTCTTGGAGTGGTGGTTTTTTATCTGTTCAACGGATTTTTTACCTGTACGATCCTGGAAATCTTTGTCTGGTGCGCCCTTCCCCTGCTTTTGGGAGTGGCGGCCGGAAGCTGTCTCTACGGGCGCATCAACGATGAAACATACCGCAATGCGGTAATCTGGCTGCTGGGCATCCTCGGCCTGCTGATGCTTCTAAAATGGTAAATCCGAAGCCGTCTGCCAAAACCGGCGGCAGTATAAAATTGCCAATGAGGCAAGAAACACCCCCGCCAGAACCAGGCAGGCGGCCTGCAGGCTCCAGTCCAGCCACAGCGGCACATTTAGAAAAAACGTGAGTCCGCCCACAATTGGTACTGCAAAAATATTCATAAACCCGATCTCCCGTGCCACCGGGGTTTCAAACTCAGGATCCACAATGCGAAGCAAAAGCAGTCCGGAGGACACCGTGCCCGTGACCACACCGTACATGGCCACCGTGCGCTCCAGCTGGTAGTCTGAAAGGCGCCGGCCAAGTATTACCACCACCAGGGTTGTCAATATTCCGGCTAAAAGGGCCATGGTCGCAATGGGCACCCCGTAGCGGCCCGCTACCAGCAGCTCAATACCGCAGCCAGTGGCCACGATAAGGTAATCCACGGAAGCGCCGGTAATGCGCCGCTGCAAAGTTGCATCCATAAGACGGGCAATGCCTGCAGCCCCAAGCAGGATACGAAGCCCGATGGCCACAACCAGCCCGAACAAAAAGAAAAACCCCCACAAAATTGCGGCTGCATCCCCGGGAAGGAGGTAAACCACCCCGGAGACCAGAAACCAGGTCAGCACGTATGCCAGGCCTATCTGGGCCAGGTGAAATGCCAGGCAGTCCACGCTGGCGCTGTGGGTGGTCAGATTTCCCGCAGATTGGGGCCTCTGGTCTTTTGGCAAAATGCCTTTTAAAAAAAACAGATCCGGCACTCCCCGGGCAAAACGTTTTTTGCGAACCCCCAGGTTGGCCATGGGCACGCCAACAAAAAAGGCGAAAAAAAAGCCGATGGTTGCAAAACTTAGCCCTATGGTCGAAGCATCGGAAAACCCGGCTGCTTCCCAGGCCCGGCCAATGGAAAGGGCCTGGCCCGGCCCCTCGTTAAAGGCCAGGGGCACAAGAAAACCAAAGGTTTCAAACAGGGGCATGCCTAAAATTGCAAACAACAGAACCAGCAAACCGCCAGCCAGGGCTTGAAGGGAAAAGGTGGCGGCCTGCAGCACTGCCATCCAGATTGATCCCCGCAGGATCACCCCTGGAAGGCTCCCGCCCGGGGCTGCTGATGCCGGCGGTGTCAGCCCCACGGAGATAAAGGAAATATTGAAAAAATGGTAGGCAAATGCCTTGATCAGCTCCGGGTCAAAGCCAATCAAGTGGCTGTTAACAGCAGCAAGCCCCAGAAGGCCGCCAATCAGGCTTGCGGGAAACAA
>JAABTZ010000091.1 GCA_011389605.1 Desulfobacteraceae bacterium | reverse complement strand
CATCCTTGGAAATAGCGCAATCCTTGATCCTGGGCTTTTTACAAAGCCGATTGATCAAGATTTTTTACAATATTGTCACTTTTAGCTGCATTGCAACAGCTGATCGTTTGGTAAAAAGTTTGCCTTGGGTTGCAAAACTGAAACAGCAATGTCTCTACTGCCACAAATATGACAATAAAGTCAAGCACAATCGCAGCTTTGCCGGCCGGGTCCTAAAACCGGGTTTCTCGCATTGACATAATAGCGCAGGTGGCCTATGATACACTTCTTTTTTAAAGGGGGTGCTCATGGGAAAGAGCCGACGGGCCGGCGGGATTTTAATGGCAGCATTTCTGGGCGCATGGCTTGTTCTGGCTGCAGCCTCCGCTATCGGCGGCCCGGCTGAGCCTAACCGCAATGGAGCTGTCTTTCTTTACTTTACGGATACGGCCACAGGCTATCTGGCAGGCGAGCAAAGAAAAAATCTTGCACCCGAAGAGAATCAAGAAGATTCTGAATTTTATGCCCGGATTATTGAGGCCCTGATAGAAGGGCCCAAAACCGGCCTAAGCCCCACGCTGCCAGGTCAAACCCTGCTGCGGGCAGTGCATGTGGATTCAAAAGGCCGGGTATATGTTGATTTGTCAGCAGAGGCATCGGATTTGCATCCGGGAGGCGTTCGCAGTGAACTGCTTGCCGTCTACAGCATTGTAAATACATTGATACTAAACTCCGGCGGCATTCAGGAGGTCCAGATCCTTATAAACGGCAGCGAGGCCGAAACTCTTGCCGGGCATGTGGATATCCGTTTGCCGCTCAACACGCAGATGTTGCTGATCAGATGAAAAAAATCGGACAAATAAGAAACATAGGCATTATAGCCCACATTGACGCTGGCAAGACCACGGTCACCGAGCGGGTGCTTTTTTATACGGGCAGGTCGCATAAGATTGGTGAAGTCCATGACGGTGAAGCTGTGATGGACTGGATGCCCGATGAGCAGGAGCGGGGCATTACCATAACATCTGCTGTGACCACATGCCAGTGGGACAATTGCGACATTCAGATTATTGATACCCCTGGGCACGTGGATTTCACCATTGAAGTGGAGCGCTCCCTTCGGGTGCTTGACGGTGCAGTGGGCGTTTTTTGCGCAGTGGGCGGAGTTGAGCCCCAGTCTGAAACCGTATGGCACCAGGCAGATGATTATCTTGTGCCAAAAATCGCATTTATCAACAAAATGGACCGGGTGGGAGCCGATTATTTCCGGACCATTGACATGATAAAACAGAGGTTAAATGCCCGTCCCCTTGTCATGCAGATTCCAGTAGGCAGTGAAGACAATTTCCGCGGGGTTATCGATCTTTTGCACATGCGTCAGATTATCTGGGAGACAGACAGGGCCGATATGCCTTTTTCAACAGGTGAAATAGATTCTGATCTGCAGGAAATGGCCGCTGAATACCGTGAAAAAATGATCGAAGCTGTGGCTGAGGCTGACGACACCATCATGGAAGCCTATCTTGAAGAAGCTGAGATTACCCCCCAGCAGCTGAGGGAGGCCATACGAAAGGCCACCATTTCCCTGCAGCTGGTGCCGGTGCTTTGCGGCTCGGCCTTAAAAAACAAGGGGATTCAGCCTCTGCTCGATGCAGTGGTAAAGTACCTGCCAAGCCCCCTGGAGGCCCCGCCCATCCAGGGCCGTAAACTGGATTCCGGGGAAAAGGCCGCTTTTGACGCCAAGGAAAAGGGCCCGACAGTGGCCCTGATCTTTAAAGTTTCCATGATAGAAGGCCGCAAACTGTCTTATGTGCGGGTTTATTCCGGCCGCATAAGGGCCGGCGGCGAGGTCTACAATCCCTTCCGGCAGAAATCCGAGAAAATTTCCCGGATTTTAAAGATGCATGCCAACAAGCGGGAGCGTATGGACGAGGCCGGACCCGGGGCTATTGTGGGCGTAGTGGGTTTAAAGGACTCGTCCACCGGCGAAACCCTTTGCGATAAAAGCACACCCGTGCTCCTGGAGCAGATGAAGTTCACCAAGCCGGTGATTTCCATTTCAATTGAGCCAAAAACCCATGACGACCAGGAAAAACTTCCCCAGGTGCTTGAAAAACTCATGGCCGAGGACCCCACCCTGCATGTCAAACAAGACGAGGACACGGGACAGACTCTTTTGTCCGGCATGGGAGAGCTGCACCTGGAGGTGGTCACCAGCCGGATGCACCGGGAATACAACACAAATGTCAATGTCGGAAAGCCCCAGGTGGTATATCGGGAAACCATCGGGAAGCAGGCATCAGGCCAGGGGGTATTTGACCGGGAAGTAGCCGGCCAGCGCCATTTTGCAGAAGTTTCCTTAACAGTCCGGCCTCTTTCCCGGGGCAGCGGCATGCAGTTTACCTCCACGGCTTCCGAGGAGATGATTCCCGCACAGTTTGTCGGGGCAGTGGAAAAAGGTGTCCGGGAAGCCATGGAATACGGGGAACTTATGGGATATCCCGTGGTGGACGTGGAGGTGGTGGTCACAGGAGGCGTATTTCGTGAATCACTGGGATCGGCCCTTGGATTTTCCGTGGCCGCATCCATGGCCTGCAGGGAGGCGTTTTCCTCAGCCGGCCCTTATCTGCTCGAACCCATCATGAAAGTTGAAGTCTTTGTTCCCGAATCCTTCATGGGGGAGGTCATAGGAGATTTAAACGCCCGGGGCGGAAAAATCGAATCCATTGCAGCCAAGGGGGAAAATCAGATCATAAGCGCCATTGCCCCTCTTTCCAAAATGTTTGGCTATACCACGGCCCTGCGTTCGGCCTCCCAGGGCAGGGGAACATTTACCATGAAATTCTCTCATTTTGACCGTATGTAATAACCTGGCCGGAAAACAGGGGGCTTTTCGACGGACCGGTTTCATCCTCGGTTTTCTTGGGAGGCTGTTTTTTTGCTTTTTCCATCTCTGTAAGTATTTTTTCCTTCATGTCCCTGGTGCTGCTTTTTTCAAGTGCCTGGTTAAAATGAAACCGGGCGTTTTCATTTTCTCCGGCCTGCCTGTAATAACGCCCCAGAAAATAATGGGCCTTATCAAGCTCACCAAGCTCTCCGTAACAGCTGCCCAGAAAGTAGAGACTGCGCTGGTGATCCGGGAAGTTTTCGTTCACCTGTTTAAATGTCGATATTGCCGCCTTAATGTCGCCAAGACTCATCTGGCTGCGGCCCAGGTAAAACAAGCCGTCTTGACCGTATTCTGCGATATTGTCAATTCCCAAAAGAGTGTCTGCCGCCCTGGAATGTTGTCCGGCAAGAAAATAAATCCGCCCCAGGTCAATGGTCATGACTGGATCATCGGGCCTCTGGGATATGGCCTCCTTTATGGCTTCCAGGGCCGATTCCGGTCTGCCGCTTTCAGCCAGGGCAAGGGCCAGGCCGTATTGGGCTGAAAGGTCGTCCGGCTGGTTTGCCAGCTGCTGTCTGAACCGTTGTGCCTCACGGGCCGGATTGCCGTACAGGGCAATGAGCCTGGCCCGGGTACGCCGGAATTGAAGGCTGTCAGCCGTTTGTCTTTCGGGGTGCCGTTCAAGGATATTTTCCAGGTTGCTTAACCTTTCCCGGGTGGCTGGATGGGTTTTGAGATAAGTCGGGATCTCTTCTTCTCCAAACCATTCCCTGGCCCGGATTTTTTTAAGGGCTTCGCGCAGCCCGTAGAGATCGTAGTCGGCTTTGAGCAGATACTGGCGGCCCAGCAAATCGGCTTCAAGCTCGTTTTCTCTGGTATAGGCCAGGATCATGCTCTGGCCGGCGGCCAGTGATCCGATGGAAAGTGCACTGCCAACGGCAGATGCTCCCCCAAGACCCACCAGGATGCCGGCAATCATTCCGGCCATGGAAAGCATCTGGCTTTTTTTGGATTTTTCCATAATCTCTGAAATGTGTCTGGCAGATACATGGGCGATTTCATGGGCAACTATGCCGGCAAGCTCACCTTCGGTTTCCATGGCTTCGAATAAACCGGAAAAGATGAAAATATTGCCGGCTGGACCTGCAAAAGCATTGACTGTGTCCTGGTTGATAACATGGAATTTGTATTCAAATGGCTGGGGGGGCAGACCGGCAAGGATGCGGCTGCCAAGATCATTGATATACTGGTGGATGACAAAGTCATCAATAACATTATAATGATCGTGCACGGCCTTTAAAAATTCTTCTGCCAGTTCCTTTTCCTCCCTGACCGTCATGGCCTGGGGCAAAGATCCCGCCGGCCACAGCAGCAGGCAGAAAGTCAGAAGCAGGGCGATGGCTTGCCTGGTTCGGATCACGGCTTGGTCTCCCTTGATGAATTCCTGAGGGCCTTGGAAAAAGTCCAATATCTGCGTTGCGTGCAATTTCTGAAGAATTTCACGTACGGCTAAGTACTCTGCATTCTTTGGCAATCGCGCAAGCCTTGATCTTGAACTTTTTACGGCGCCATCCAAAACTTACTTTTTACGAGAGCATCAATTCTTAAATTTGCAAACAAATTTTTTTGTGGTAAAGAGGTTTTATTATGGCACATATGATCTGCATTGCAAACCAAAAGGGTGGGGTGGGCAAAACGACCACAGCCATCAATCTGGCCGCAGCCCTTGCTGATGCAGGGAAAAAAACCCTGCTGGTAGACTGCGATCCCCAGGCCAATGCCACCACCGGGCTTGGAATTGACAAAAGCGGCCTGGAAAAGACTTTGTATCACGGGTTAATAGGCCATGCCGAAGCCGAAGATATAATTGTTACAACCGCCACCCCCGGGCTTTCCATAATGCCTTCCAGGGTGGAGCTGATCGGTTTTGAAGTGGAGATGATAGCCGATGCTTCAAGGGAGCGGCTGCTCCAGAAGCTGCTTTCTCCCTGCAGCCATGCATATGATTATATCCTTCTTGACTGCCCGCCTTCATTGAGCCTGCTGACCGTCAACGCCATGACAGCCGCCCATGGGGTGCTTATACCCCTGCAAAGCGAGTTTTACGCCCTGGAGGGGCTGGGTCAGTTGCTTCAGACGGTCAAAAGGGTCAAGCAGCACATGAATCCATCTTTGAAAATCGAGGGGATTTTGCTGACCCTTTTTGACAAAAGGACCAATCTTTCCGGGCAGGTTGCCGATGATGCGGAAAAATATTTCAAGAATATGGTCTATGACACCCGTATTCCCCGGGCTGTTCGTCTGGCCGAGGCCCCGAGCTATGGCAAGCCTATCATTTCCTATGACCCGGTCTCCCCAGGCGCTGTTAGCTATGCCTGCCTGGCCCGGGAGATTCTTCGGAAGCATGATGCACCTGCAGGCGGCGGGATGCAAAAGACCGCCGGCTGAAAAACGGCCATGAAAAGGGGGAAGAATGAAAGCCGATGATGCCGGGGCAAAGGAGAAAAAGCAAAAACGAGGCCTGGGAAAAGGACTCGACGCCCTTTTTCCCGATATAGAAATAGACGATCAAAACCGGCAGCCCGATTATTTTCCATGTGATATCAACCGGATACGCCCCAATCCTTTTCAGCCCCGCCATGATTTCCCCCAGGAGGAAATGGCCGAACTGGCCGAATCTGTAAAAAGCCACGGGGTGCTCCAGCCATTGCTGGTACGTGAATCCAAAAATGGATATGAGCTTATTGCCGGCGAGCGAAGGCTGCGGGCGGCAAAAATGGCGGGCCTTTTTACAGTTCCGGTGGTGGTTCGGCTCATAGGGGACCAGCAGCTTCTTGCCCTGTCCATAATTGAAAATATTCAGAGGGCTGATTTAAATGCCATGGACGAGGCCGAGGCCTATCAGCGTCTAATGGATGAGTTTGGCCTTACCCAGGAACAGGTGTCTTCCCAGGTGGGAAAAAGCCGTTCGGCCGTGGCTAATTTTTTAAGGTTAAATCAGCTTTCCGACGAGGTAAAGGAACACTTGCGTTCCGGCCGTCTTAGCATGGGCCATGCACGAGCTCTGCTTGGGGCCGAAAGCCAGGCTCTTCAGCACGCGGCCTGCCGCACGGTGATTGTACGTGCCCTTTCCGTGCGGGAAACCGAAAAATTGGTAGGCCGGCTCAATAAATCCGCCCAATCCGAAGCCAGGCCCTCTGCTTCAAGTAATGATGTTCATTTTGCCGGCCTTGAAGAAGATCTGGGGCGCCGGTTTGGTACAAAGGTTAAAATCAGGCGGAAGGGTAAAAAGGGGCGTGTTGAAATCGAGTTCTACGATGACCGTGACTTAGACCGCCTGTTGTCTTTGCTGCAGACCCAATGATTTATGGCTCTGCACCTGATAATAGACGGCTACAATTTTATCCGCAGGTCCGGCCATTTACGCCGGATCGAAGCCCGGGCCCTTGAACTGGGGCGGCAGGCATTAATTGATGAACTTGCCGGCTACAAGAAGGTCAAGGGCTACAAGATCACCGTGGTATTTGACGGTACCGAAAATGAAGAATACTTTGAGAAAAGATCCTCTGAAAAAGGTATCAGGATACGGTTTTCACATCACGGCCAGATAGCCGATACTGTGATAGAAAACATGGCCGCCCGGGAGGGGCAGAAAGCCATGGTGGTAACTGCTGACCGAAGGCTTGCTGATAAGGTGGAAGCAAATGGTGCCGTGGCGGTAGATCCCGGAGACTTTGAAGAAAAAATTCAAATGGCAAGGTTTTTGGAAACAAAGGGGGCCGAAGCCCGGGACGAGGACCGCCGGGGGTGGGTGCCCACTACCCGGAAAAAAGGGCCGTCCAAACGTCTGCCGAAAAACAAACGCCGGCAGATCCGAAAGGTTAAAAAGCTGTAATATGAAAACCATTTGTGTAATCGACGGGCAGGGCGGCGGCATTGGTGCTGCAATAATCAAACGCCTGAGGGCTTTGTTTGAAGAAGAGGTAGAAATTGTAGCCCTTGGAACCAACGCCATTGCCACGGCCCAGATGCTAAAGGCCCGGGCCAACCGCGGCGCGTCCGGGGAAAACGCTATTATCAGGACCGTTGCCCGGATGGACATTGTCATAGGGCCGCTGGGTATTGTCATGGCCAATGCCATGATGGGTGAAGTCACCCCCGGGATTGCCTGCGCAGTTGCAGACAGCTCTGCCAGAAAGCTTCTGGTGCCACTGTCCCAGGAAAACGTAGTGGTGGTAGGTGCGTCGAGAATGCCCCTGCCCCATCTGCTTGATGTTTTAATCGAGGAGCACCTGCAGGCCTTGGCATCTTAAAATTGATGGAACCGTAAAAAGTCCAATATTTGCGTTACGCGCGATTTTTCAGAATTTCACGTACGGCTAACTACGTTGCATTCTTCGGGATTGCACAAGCCTTGATCTTGAACTTTTTACAAAGGCGTCTAAAAGCGACTTTTTATGAGTGCATCAGAATTGATTGACTCGTAAAAAGTCCTAAGGGTGATATGATTGCCAAACAAATAGAAAATAGCTTCTCGGTTTTGCTTAACACTTAATCACTTAAAATTTAACACTGCCTGTAAAGACTTTTTACAGGCTCATAAAAACAGGAGTTTATTGAAAAATGTGTGAAGCCAGTGCCTATCTTTTAAAAGACAATGATCAGGAATTGATCATGGAGGCCGTGGATACAATCGAACCTGAAGAAGGCGGATTTAAGCTGGTCAATATTTTTGGGGAGCAGAAATTTGTCCGGGCCGCAATTCATTCCCTGTCCCTTGTGGATCATAAGGTCTTTTTCAAAAAAAATGATGAATCATAAATCCGGCGTTTAGACAGCAGGTCCTAAACCTGAACTGAGGATTTTAAATTTTTACGGCGCCATCTAAAATCAGACTTTTATCGGTTTGGGTAAAAGATGCATGAAGATAACAATTGCAAGAACGGCTGGGTTCTGCATGGGAGTTCGCAGAGCCGTGGAACTGGCCCTGGATGCCGCCAACCAGCATGCAGGGCCTATCTATACCTATGGGCCCCTTATTCATAACCCCCAGGTTCTGGCCATTCTCGAACAAAAGCAGATTTCAGTGCTCAGGCAGATTCCGGAAGCCGGGTATGGGACGGTTATCATCCGTGCCCACGGGGTGCCGCCTGAAGACAAGCGTGCCCTGGAAAGTTCGGGATTCAATGTTATTGATGCCACCTGCCCCCGGGTTATCAGGGTTCAGTCCATTATTGCAAAACATGCAAAACAGGGCTTTGCAATAATTATTGTGGGAGACCGTGAGCATCCTGAAGTAAGGGGTCTGCTTGGATATGCCGGGGACCGCGGGCATGTCATTGATACCATGGAGGAGCTCCAGGCCCTGCCAGCCTTTGAAAACGCCATTATCGTGGCCCAGACAACACAGAATACTGCTTTTTTTGATGCTGTGCGCACCTGGGCGGCCCGGGTCCACGATGATTACCGGGTATTTGACACCATATGCGATTCCACAGAAAAGCGTCAAGATGAAGTCTGTGATTTGGCACGGCAGGTGGATGCCGTGGTTGTGGTGGGAGGCTATAACAGCGGCAATACCAGGCGGCTGGCAGAAATTGCAGGTCGGACCGCGAAAAAAGCCATGCATGTTGAAACCGCTGAAGAACTGCCTGTCCTGGAACTGGCAGGATGCCGCAGCATCGGGATAACAGCCGGAGCTTCAACGCCAAACTGGATTATCCGCCAGGTCCTTCAGCACATTGACCGAAGGCTGACCGGAAAAAACAGTAAATTGCGGCTTTGTGCCCACATGCTGGTTCGCAGTCTGATGCTTTCCAACCTGTATCTGGCCCTTGGCGCCGCAGGTCTTGCAGCAGCCGGCACGTGGCTGCAGGGTGTTTCCTTAAAACCACATTATCTTGGCATTGCCGGGCTCTACACCCTTTCCATGCATACCCTTCACCACATGTTAGACCGGATGGCCGACAGGTACAATGATCCGGACCGGGCTCGGTTTTACCAGGAAAACAGGTATTCTCTGACGATTTTGTCGTTTGCCGCCGCCCTGGGCGGACTGGGGATAGCCTGGATGCTGGGACCATTGCTTTTCGTACTTTTATTGTGCATGAATCTGCTGGGGGTGGTCTATAATCTTGAAATTGAGGGAAAGGGCCAGGGGCTGGAGCGTATATCTGTATTCAAGCGCATTCCAGGCTCCAAGACCGTCCTGGTTACCCTGGCCTGGGGCATGGCAGCAGCTTTGCTGCCGGCCCTGGATGCCCTGGGGTA
>JAABTZ010000090.1 GCA_011389605.1 Desulfobacteraceae bacterium | reverse complement strand
CCCTGGACGAGTCATGCGCGCGGGCCAATGAGCGCGTACAGTTCGGAAAGAAAATCGGGAGTTTCCAGGGCGTCCACTTTATGCTCTCGGACATGTACCAGCAGGTTCTGGCCAGCAGGGCCATGTATCTGCAGCTTGGATGGATGCTTGATCAACAGATCAAATGTACAACCGAAGCTGCTGCTGCGAAATGCTTTGCCTCGGATGCCGCAATGAAGGTTACAACTGATGCGGTCCAGATCCTGGGAGGAAGCGGCTATATGAAGGGATCCATGGTTGAAAAACTGATGCGCGATGCCAAGCTGACTCAGATTTTTGAAGGTACAAACCAGATCAATCGTATAGTCAGCGGCCAGGGTGTTTTAAAGGGCAAAAACCTGCTCTTTTAGTGTTTGGGGTCAAATCTTTATTCTTGACAAATCACTCACAAACATATCAAATCCTGTTTAAGGTTCAATGATTTCCTTTGATCCAAAAGAAGTGTTGGCCGATTCCCTTTACGGCAGTGATGAGAACTGCCAGGAAGCGCAATGCCTAAATTTAGAAGTTGTTGCACCTGTCATGATAAATTGTTTTTAAGATTCTGACTTTTTACGAAGCCGTCAAACGATTATTTTTGCAAATTTTTGCAGTATCTTAGATCATGATAATATTTAAAAAAGAACAATCCCGGACTGAAAAACAATTTTTTGAGCTTTGAACTTTGACAAACAAGGGGAGCAGCATGACACAGCAAAACTCCTTTGACGCCGTTGATGAGCTTGTTTTCCGCGATCAGGCATATCGTTTCTTCAGCCTGCCCAGGCTTGCTGAAAAACTTGCCATTGATTTTTCCTCCCTGCCTTTTTCCATAAGGATCCTGCTGGAAAATCTTTTGCGGAACGAAGACGGACGCCAGGTGACAAAGGATCATATTGAGTCACTGGCCCGATGGTCAGGAAAAAAGATTTCTCAAAAAGATATTCCGTACAAACCGGCAAGGGTGCTGATGCAGGATTTTACAGGAGTGCCTTCGGTTGTGGATCTTGCAGCCATGCGCGATGCGCTCTCAGAGCTTGGCGGCAGGGCAGGGCAGATAAATCCGCAGATTCCCGTTGAGCTGGTCATTGATCATTCCGTGCAGGTGGACCGGTTTGGTACAACAAAGGCATTTTCAGTCAATTCCCTAAAAGAGTTTGAGCGAAACCGCGAGCGGTACACTTTTTTGAAATGGGGACAGAATTCCTTTGAAAATTTTAACGTGGTGCCGCCGGCCACGGGCATATGCCACCAGGTCAATCTCGAGTACCTGGGCCGTGTGGTTATGTGGGATAAAAATGGTGATCTGTCCTGGATCTATCCTGATACTCTTGTAGGCCTTGACTCTCATACTACCATGATAAACGGCATCGGAGTTTTAGGCTGGGGTGTGGGCGGCATAGAGGCTGAAGCTGTTATGCTGGGCCAGCCCTATTTTATGCCAGCCCCCAGGGTTATTGGTTTTGAACTGACCGGCCGTCTGTTATCGGGTGTGACCGCAACAGACCTGGTGCTGACCATCACCCAGATTCTGCGCAAAAAAGGGGTAGTGGGCCAGTTTATTGAGTTTTTTGGAGATGGCTTGTCCCGGCTGTCAGTGCCTGATAGGGCAACCATTGCAAACATGACCCCGGAATTTGGTGCCACCACCACATTTTTTCCGGTTGATGACCAGACCCTTCAATACCTGCGGTTTACCGGGAGGCCTGAATCCCATGTGGATCTGGCAGCAGAATATCTAAAAACCCAGGGCCTGTTTTTAGAAGATAACGCCCCTGTGCCGGAATTTTCAGATAACCTGCAGCTGTCCCTGGACACTGTAAAACCCTGCCTGGCAGGCCCCCGCCGCCCTCAGGACCGCATTGCCCTGTTTGATATGAAACAGCAGTTCCAGAAGGATTTTGACAGGATTTTTTCTGAAAACAGCCAGGCGGAAAAAGACTCGCGCTGGGAGGCCGAGGGCGGGGCGGTCATTGATGAGCAGAAGTTTTACAAAAAGATGATTCATCGCAAGGCCCTGGACAGTGACGGGATTTTTGTAAAACGGCCTTTTCAGAGTTTTTATCTGGATCAAGGGTCCGTTGTGATTGCAGCCATTACCAGCTGCACCAACACATCCAACCCGGCCGTTCTGCTGGGCGCGGGCCTGATGGCAAAAAAGGCTGTGGAACACGGGCTTCAGATCAGGCCGTGGGTCAAGACCAGCCTGGCCCCGGGCTCCAGGGTGGTGACCGATTACCTTGAAAAATCCGGCCTGATGCCTTATCTGGAGGCTCTGCGGTTTCATCTGGCCGCCTATGGCTGCACCACCTGCATAGGCAACAGCGGGCCTTTGCAAAATGACGTTGCAGAGGTGATAAAAGATCAGGACCTGGTGGTAGCCTCGGTGCTAAGCGGCAACCGAAATTATGAAGGAAGGATCAATCCCCTGACCCGGGCTAATTATCTGGGCTCTCCAATGCTGGTGGTTGCCTACGCCCTGGCAGGCACTGTCAATATAGATTTAGAAAAAGATCCAATCGGTCATGACGGAAACAATGAACCGGTTTACTTAAAAGACATCTGGCCCTCTGATGAAGAGCTGAATGAAGTGATGCAGCACCTGGAGCCGGCCATGTTCAGAAACAGGTATTCAAATGTCTATGAGGGAGACGATAGCTGGAAAAACGTGGAAGTAACTGACAGCGAAATATATGCATGGGACAGCAGTTCGACATACCTGCGTAAACCGCCTTTTTTCGATCAAATGACAGCCGAACCTCCGGAATTAACCGATATTGAATCAGCACGGGTTCTGGCCTTGCTTGGAGATACAATAACAACAGACCACATTTCCCCGGCAGGGGCCATTGCCGAAAATTCTCCGGCAGGCAAATACCTGCTGGAATGCGGTGTGGAAAAAAATGATTTTAATTCATACGGCTCAAGGCGTGGCAATCATGAAGTAATGATGCGAGGTAGTTTTGCCAATGTGCGGCTGAAAAACCTGCTGGTCCCGGACACCGAAGGCGGATGGACCCGGTATCTGCCATCCGGCGAGACGCTTTTTATCTATGATGCAGCCATGAAATATCAACAGGACAACACCCCCCTGATAGTGCTTGCCGGAAAGGAATACGGCTCGGGCAGTTCCCGGGACTGGGCTGCCAAGGGAACTTTGCTTCTGGGGGTGCGGGCGGTTATTGCCGAAAGTTTCGAGCGAATCCACAGAAGCAACCTTGTGGCCATGGGAGTCTTGCCCCTTCAGTTTAATCAGGATCAAAATGTTAAATCCCTGGGCATGACCGGAGAGGAGACATATCATATCCGCGGCATTGCCGATATTTCCCAGCCGGCACAGGCGGTAACTGTGGAATATCAAGCAGCCAAAGGTGAGGCAGAATCCTTTGAAGTAACCGCCCGGCTGGACTCGGAAATGGAGATCGAATATTTTCGCCACGGCGGCATCCTGCCTTATGTGCTGCGGCAGATTTGAAAACTTTGACGGTGTAGTATTTTGGCTGCTGCAGGCCTTTTTTCAGGTGGCCAGGCCGAAGAATTTTTTTCTCATCAGCCTTGACACCTCTGCGGTATGTTCGTAAATTTTCTCTGCCATATCCACCGGCATCGTGGCCGGCTCGCACGTAGGCGTTACCCACGAAGCCTCTAAGAGCTGCTGCTTATCGATTGCTCCGGCGGCGGCTGCCGCATCTATGAAGTCTTCCAGCCGTTGGGCAAGGTCTTCCGGTGCCTCGGAGGTGACATCTCCGGCCGGCATCGTTGGCACTATGCCCCATGCAATTGTGCCGCCCCTTTCCAGGTATCTGCCGAGCGCCTCGGGATACATGGCCATGGTGCCGCCGAACTGGTAGGCGTCAAAATTAATCGACTGCGTCTTTGTCTGCATAACCAGAGACCAGTCAAAGTTTGCGCAGCAATGGATGTCTTTTACTCCCTGCACCAGGCTGAGTATTTCATTGTAGTCGTCTCTGACGTCGTCCCATGAGCCCGTGCCCCCGGCAGAGGAAAATACCGAAAGGGATGCGTCCCCTGAGGTGATTATGGTCTCTGCGCCGGGAAACAGTTGCCTTGCTTTGTTTTCGCGCCAGCGGACCTTTGCTGACAGGCCCTTGATGATTATGTCCCTGAGGTTGACGTCATAGAGGGCTGGGCTGCCGTTTTCGTCTTTTAGGAGCAGGCCCCAGGTAAAAAGCCCGGGAAAATCCATATGTATGTATTTAAGACCCGGCCAGGGATTTTCCGCGTAAAGCTCAGCCAGCCTGTATAGGCCGGGATCGAGTTCAGGGCTGATCGCAAAATAATCGAAATCCCCGGCAGCATAACGGTCATAAAATTCAACGAGTTCGTCTTCCCTCCCCGTTGTTTCAAATACGAGCCGCCGCTTTTCTCGCTCGATTCTAATGCAGGGCAGCCCCTCTGTGAAAATTCTTCTGGACATGGTTATAAAAGGTACTGGTGTTGCTTCGGGGAAATTTCTGATCATGACCCTGCAGGCACGGTCAATATCCCGGTGGGGCATGCCTGGCAGGCTGCAGGCCATAAGCTTTGGTTTAAATTCCATGCGGGTTCCTTATTGTCTTCGTTTATTATCAGCATCCAAGGCCGTTGGCTGTCCATCCCCCGTCAACTGTAAATACTGAACCAGTGGTAAACGAGGCCTCGTCACTGGCCAGGTAAACGGCAATTCCCAGCAGTTCATCAACTTCTCCTATGCGTCCCCAGGGCGTGCGCCTTTCAATAAAATCTACATCTATCAGGCCCTTGTCTATAACATTCTGCACCATCTCGGTCCTGATATAGCCAGGCGCTATGGCGTTTACTCTGACATTTTCCCTGGCCCATTCGGCTGCCAGTACTTTGGTCAGCATGTTTCCCGCTGCCTTGCTGGCGCAGTAAGCCGCGCGCGTGGGGGAGGCGGCAATGCCCCACATGGAGGTTATGTTGATTATACAGCCTTCGCCCTGCTTTATCATCACTCTTCCGGCCGCGCGGCATCCGTAAAAAACTCCGAAAAGATCAGTTTCCAAAGCGCTCTGCCAGTCCTCGTCTGAAAGCGATACCGAAGGTTTCGTCATGGCTATGCCGGCGTTGTTGACCATAATGTCAAGCCTGCCGTATTCCTCTATTGTTCTGTTCACCATTTCATCAACGCTTTCCGATTTCCTGACATCCACAGGCATAGCCACGGCCTCTTGCCCTTCATCTCTTATCTCTTTTGCAATGTTTGAGAGAAGATCCACCGAACGGCTGGCAAGCGCCACCTTTGCCCCCTGCCTTGCGTATCCCCTTGCTATGCACTCTCCTATCCCCTTGCTCGCCCCTGTAATAAGGGCAACCTTTCCCGTAAGTCTCATTGGTTCTCCTTTTTTTACATGTTCTTTAACCCCGGCCGCAGCTTTACCCGTTTTGCTTTCCAGCCACTCTTTCCTTTTCTTTCTGCTGAAGCCGGCGCCACTGGATTTTTCCGGTGCCGCTTTTGGGCAGGGAATCGACAAATTCTATGATCCTCGGATACCTGTAGGCGGCCATGTTCTGCTTTGCCCAGTCAATTATTTCCTTTTCTTCGGTTTTTCCCCTGCAGTCATCCCTTAAAACTATAAATGCCTTGACGTTTTCAACGCGCACCGGGTCGGGAACTCCGACAACACAGACTTCGGATATGGCGGGATGCTTGTAGAGCACGCTTTCGACTTCCGTTGGCCAGACCTTGTAGCCGGCCGCATTGATCATCCGTTTGCTTCGGTCTACAATATAGAAGTAGCCTTCCTCGTCATAGGTGCAGATATCGCCGGTCCGCAGGAACTGTTTTCCGTCGATTTCCATGAAAACCTTCTGGTTCTCCTCCGGCCGGTTCCAGTAGCCCTCCATTACCTCCGGGCCGTTTATAACCAGCTCGCCCTGTTCACCCGGTCCTAGCTGTTCACCTTTATCAAGGCTTATTATTCTTGCATCCACTCCGAAATCGGAAATTCCTATGCACTGAAGCTTCGGCCGGTCCGGGGGATTGAAATGGGTTTGGGACATGGTTTCTGTCATTCCGTATCCCTCCATGTAGGTAATGCCTGTTACCTCCTGGAGTTTTTTGCCCACAGCCTCCGGCAGGGGGGCGCCCCCTCCGCCTATTAGTGTCATGGAACTCAGGTCCCGGTTCCTTATATCAGGGTGATTAAGGATATCTATGACCATTGTGGTAATATTGGTCCAGTGGGTGCATCTGTACTTCTCTATTGCGGTTATTGCGGCCTCCCTGTCCCAGCGTGTCAGCATCACCACGGTGGCCCCGGCATAAAACGGCGCCACCATGCTGTGAGTCAGGCCTGTGACGTGGAAAAGGGGCAGAGTGGTGAGTATCACGTGGTTTGAGAGCATGTTGTGCCATACCGCAGAGCCCACCGAGTTGGAGATAACCGTGGCATGCGTGTGAATGCATCCCTTGGGAATACCAGTTGACCCGGACGTGTACGGCAGAAGGCACATATCCGTGTATACGGTTTCAACCGGAGGCGGGTGGGAATCCGTGGCCTCCAGGGCGTCAAGCCAGGCAAGCACGTCGTCGTCCTTTTCTATCTCCGGTTCGTTTTTCAAAAATTCCGGAACGGGCAGTTCCGGCTCATCAGGCAGATAATCAGCGTAGCGGCCCACGATAATGCTGCCCAGGTTTGAGTCTTTGCGCACATTGTATATGCGCTTGTAAATGTCTGCGGTGGTGATTGCCGCAGTTGCACCGCTGTCTGTGAGCAACTGGAGCATTTCCCTTTCCGTGAGCATAGGGTTTATGGGTACCACCACCGCGTTGGCCCGCATGATCCCGAACATGCCGGCAACAAAATGCGGGGTGTTTTGCATGTACAATGCGACCCTGTCTCCCTTTTTAACCCCCAGGTCTGCAAGCATGGCAGCAGTTTTCTCGACCAGGTCGTTTAACTGCAGGTATGTTATTTTGCGGCCGTAATAAATAATCGCAGTGTGCCCGGGATACCTGCGGGCCGAGGTTTCTATGAATTCAAACAGCGGCACCTGGGGGAAAAGCAGTTCAAAAGGGACCCTTTTGGGCCAGAACTGAAAATGTGCGGTAATCTTCATATCTCCTCCATCAATTATGATGGCACCGTAAAAAGTCCAATATCTGCGTTACGCGCGATTCCTGAAGAATTTCATGTACGGCTAAGTACTTTGTATTCTTCGGAATCGCGCAAGCCTTGATCTTTAACTTTTTAGGTGCCATCCGGAAACAGACTTTTTACGAGAACATCAATTGTTTTATAAGCAAATTGCAGATTCCCGGGCTTTATTACCCGGTCTTGATTCCTGCAAGCTTTTTGACAAGATTCTTCCGGTCGTTGATATTATACTGGATCGTGATTGTGAGCTGCTCCATAACCTGCTGTTAATTAATGTTTTATGCCGATCAGTATCTATATTCTGCCCTTCATTCTCATCTGTTCCTTGAGCAAGTCGCCGGCTTTTTTGCAGTACTTGGGGTCCCTTTTTGAATACTCGTCAACGACCTCGAAAGAATATTTGCGCATCTGTGCGATCGTGTCTTCTTCCAGCCGCGAAATTTCGCCAATGTTTTTTTTCTTAAACTCGTTGAGACAGAGATCATCGTTGTACCCGGTCCATCTAAGATGATCGATTGCCGCCCCTCTTGCGCATTCATGCACAATCATTTTCATATCCGAGGGAAGCTCATCCCACTTTTTTTTGCTGATTATTATTTCTCCATTGTCTATTCCGGTCAGGTTGGGCTGGACAATGTAGTTGGTCACTTCCTGGAATTTCATGCTCCATCCGCCTGAAACCGGTCCCCAGTGCGCCCCTTCGCAAACGCCTGTCTGCAGCGCCTGGTAGAGTTCTTCTCCGGGGAAGAAAACCGGTGTTGCCCCTGCCTTCTTGAATACGTCCGCGGCGGCTCCGGTACTTCTGACTTTAAAGCCCTTAAAATCGTCTATAGTCCGGATCGGTTTTTTGGAGTAGAGGGCAACACCTGTTTCAGCCGTCGGCCCCACGAAATAAACATTTTTATCCGCATAGGCCTCGCGGAATACCTCTATGGCGCCCCAGTCGTAGAAGTAGGTAAACATTTCATGGGCACGTTCCCACATGAAAAGGTGGCCGTTGATATGAACAGCTACAGGCACCTGGCCCAGCCAGTAAGTTGGCCATATCATTGCGGCATCAAGCCTGTTTTGCCCGATTGCCTGAAAAACGTTGCCCGTCGGTACAACTGCGCCCGGAGGCAGAGGGGTAATGTCCAGTTCGCCGGCGGTGGCTTCCCTAACCCTGTCGCAGAACGCAACATAGGTTGTATCGTAATATTCAACACCCGTAGGCCAGTGTGTCTGCATGCGCCACTTGATTTTTTTGCCTGATTTTGCCCTTGCGCTCCTTGGGAGAATTGTGCTTGCCGCCCCTGCTATTGCTGCGGTCAAACCCCCTTTAAGCATTTTTCTTCGGGAAATTTTTTCTGTCATGACCTTTCCTCCTTTGTTTGTTTGGTTTTCTGTCAGCCCGGTACAGAGGCTCCCCAGCTTATTTCAAAAACGGCTACATCTTGTTGGGCAGCCATAAAATAATCTGCGGGAAAAGCATAAACAAAACCAGAGCGGCAACCATGATGACAATAAAAGGCGCTACGCTGGCGTAAATCGTCCGCATGTCCGTGCCGGGACTCAGGGATTTTAGATAGAACAGATTATAGCCGAACGGCGGCGTTATATACCCTATGCAAAGAGCTATGTTGAAAATAACCCCGTACCATATGGGGTCGAATTTCATCGCTGTTACCACCGGATAGAAAATCGGTATGCACAAAAGAATAATTCCCATGGGGTCCAGGAACATGCCCAGGACAAGGATAAAAAACTGAAAGAGAAAGATCAGCACCCATGGGCTGACATCAACCCCCATAAAAGCGTTTTGTACAAACGCTATGCCCCCGCTGCCGCTGTAGATTGCAACGAATCCGCCGGCGCCGAACATAATCCACAAAACCATCCCTGTAATACTTGCAGTCTGGTAAGCAGACTCCTTTAAAAACGTCCAATTCAATTCCCGCCGAATCGCCACACATACTATAACCGCAAGGGAGCCTACTGATGCAGCCTCTGTAGGAGTTGCAATGCCTAA
>JAABTZ010000089.1 GCA_011389605.1 Desulfobacteraceae bacterium | reverse complement strand
TTGCGCAATTTCGAAGAATGCAGCGTACTTAGCTGTACGTGAAATTCTTCAGAAATTGCGCGTAACGCAGATATTGGGATTTTTACGGTTCCATCAGATATTGGACTTTTTACGGTTCCATCATCCCTTCCGAGAAAACGACATGGAAGATCCGGCTACCATAAGCCAGCCCAGTCCGGGGGATGGATGAAATACCAGAAACTTCTTTATTTCCTTCAAAACGTCGGTAAAAACCCGTCAGCCCTGATTTTCGAAGATGAGCTGACCGGACTCAACAACCGGCGCTACCTGTTTAATTACTGCCAGAACGAAATAGACTGGAAAGATCTCGACAACATTCCTGTCTGCCTGCTGATGATCAACATTGATTATTTCAAGCGGATCAACAACCGGTACGGTCACAACACAGGCGATCAGGTTCTTGTCCACGCCTCGGAAACCATTAAAGCCGCTGTACCTTCAAATACAGTTGTGGTTCGCTATGCCGGTGACAATTTCCTGGTACTGATGCCCGGACTTCAAAAAAACGAAGTCCGTCCCATTGCAGAAAAAATTCTTTATCAAATCCGCAGACAGCCTTTTTTCGTACCCGAAGCCGGGGCAAGAATCCCGCTTAGCTTAAGTGCGGGCACAGCCGGGGCACCTGCGGACGCATCCAACATAAAAAGCCTCATCCACAAAGCCGACGCCGCAATGTCGGCTGCACGGCAGGCAGGACGCGACCGGTGCATGGACGCCCGGGATATCAGTGACACAAGTATTTTTCCCAAAACAGTACTTCAGTATCTTGAAAATGCAGGTCTTGCCGGCAGAGGCGACCAACTGGCAAGGATCCGGGAATCGCTCAGACAGTTTGACCATGGCAAAAACCGGCTGATCATTGTTGACGGAGCCCCCGGTATCGGCAAAACCCGCTTTTTATCTGCCATTGAAGAGGAACTCAAAGAAAGTTTCCAGCCTATCCGGATCCAGGGTGAAATCAAGGAAGCCTTCAGGCCTTATTACATGGCAGCCTATATTGCCATGGCCCTGATGAATCAACTCGGGGATAAGGGGCTTTCCATCCTGGAACAGACAGAACAGGCAGAAATTGACAGGCTTGCGCAAATAATCCCCCAGATCAGGGAAGGCGATCCTCCATTGCCGGGAAATGACCCTGAAAGCCGGGAGGCTGTTTTTGCTTCTTTTACAGACTTTTTGACCCGCCTGGCAGGCGACCGGCCCCTGGTGCTGCTCATAGACGATCTGCATTACTCTGATCCTGCATCGCTGCATTTGATACGCATGCTGATTCAAAAAGGGCAAGTGCCTGTATTTCTTTGCGGTACCGCCTCCCTGGAAAAACAAACCATCGGGGAATCAGTTGCTCTGGATCTGTTTAGAAATGCTTACTCAGAAGAGCTCGATATTCAGTCCGTATCCCTTACCCCCCTGACGGAATCCGATATTGAAACATATCTGGATGCCATATTTACAGGCATCAGCATCCCCAAAGGACTTTGCAGGGAAATGGCCAGGGTAACCCGGGGCAACCCCTTGTTTCTAAGGGAAATCATCCGAAAGATGATCCATGACGGCAATATTTACAAAGAAGACAGCAAATGGAAGGTTCCGCCCCCGGACAAGGACTATTTCCCGCGCTCCCTGGAAGAAATCATACGGCTGAAAATGAATTCCTTAGACGAGGACAGCCGCAATTTTCTTGACCAGGCCTCGGCATTCGGCGAATCGACATTTTTGAGCATGCTTGCCGGCATTACCCGCGATTATTCGGCCCGGCTCTATGAAATCATAAACAACGCCGAAGAGCAGGGCATTGTTCAGACAGAATTTGATGCAAATGATGAAAACATACGCTTTTCAAGCAAGCAAATCAGGGATATTATTTACGACGGCATAAGCCCGGAAGAAAAAAAACTGCTCCATCAGCAAATAGGCATCTACCAGGAGTCCTTGTTCCAGCAGGATTTACTTCCTTCTGCCTCATTTCTGGCCCATCATTTCAGCCGGTCTGACGAAATTGAAAAAGCCCGGGACTACAAAGGCCTCCAGGATTCGCACAACCGGTTGATTTTCAGGGAACAGGAAATCCAGGACCGAGCTGAAGACATCCCTGAGCTTGACAGAAAACAGGACAGCTCAGATACTAAAGACGGCCAGAGCCTTGGTGATACAGCCCTGAGCCCCCAGGCCAGGCAGCTGGCCCCGCACCTGCTGAGGGCTCTTCTGGTGGCCGTTCGCAACACAAGGCTCTACCCTGCCCAAAGCAAGTCTGTCACCACTGCCTCAAGGGATCTGCTCCGGATACTGGAAAGAATCTTTTACACAAACGACCAGGTTTCCATCACCGTTGAAAGCGAGCAATTGTGGATCAACGGGGAAAAATTTGACGATTCTGCCTTAACAGGCATTTCAGCCAATATCAGAAACCTTTTCAGCCGCATGGAAATAAAAAACCTTTTGTTCAGATACGGCCTTGGAGAAACCCAGCTGCAATGCGTGATAGACGAGTTGAGCCAGGCGGGCAGAAAAACCATTATTCCCGGGCACTGGAAGTCTTTTGCAGAGGACAAGGAACTTGAGTGCGTGCAAATCCGGCAGGTGACCTATAAGCAGATCGAAAAAACGGATGCCGGCGAGGAAGCTCGTGCAGACACACCGGCTCCGGGCCCTGAAAAGACGTCTCCTGACAGGTCTTTGCCGGAACACGAGGCACTCCCTGATGCCCGACTGGCAAATGCACACCGCATTATCGCCGCTTTTTTAGGTGCTTACAGCAAATTCCGGCTTTACCCCGCGGGCGGCCCTGTAACTCAAAAAGCCGTGGGCCAGCTCATGAACGAACTTAAAACTGTATTCGCTATCCAGCCGATACTGACTTTTTCCCGTGTTAAAAACGCCCTTCTCGTCAACGGAGCAAAGCTGGATCCCACCGGCCTGGAAGCGCTTTGCAGCGGCATGCTCAGACTCATGGCCCATACAGGTATCCATAGCCTGACCATTACCTGCCAGATAAGTCAAAGCGATCTGGAAATTTTTTTTCAGGCATGCTTTCAAAAATCAGCCGAAGAACAGGCAGACGCTTTCTGGCATGAATTTAACCTGACCCGGAAGCTGCCGGGCCTTGCGATTAATCAGCGCATATACGACGAACAGCAGATCCACTCCCTGGGCCCGGGCCGGGAATCGGAAACCAGCAGGGGTATTTCAGGGCCGGATGATAAAGACTTGTTTGAAACAGAAGATCATCGAAAGCCTTTGAAAAAAGATGCAGATGATTCACCTGCCGCCTTGTCCGACCCGGCCGACGAGGCCCTGGCCTCACGGCTGCGCGACCTGTTTTTAAAGGGGGAAACCAGCCGGATAACTGCAATTTTGCAGCAACTGGCCCATTTGTATGAATCTTCGGAGCCTTCCGGTAAAGCAAAGATATTCAATCGCTTCTGCTCAACCCTTGACCCGCCGGGATGGCAGCCTTCAAGTGCTTATCTCAAACTTGTTCTCAATGTCCTGATGCCCATCTTTGACGCGGAAACCCAGTCTTACATAGTAAACCAGGCGGCAGACAAGCTTCACCAGTGCGCCGCGGACCTGATCCTTTACGATGACTACCCTGCGGCTGCATGGATTTTTACCCGCCTCAGCGAACATCCCGTACTGGGAATCAGCGGCGGCCTGGAAACCTTTGACCGGCCCAGGGCATTTGGCCGTAATCTTGATCCCGGAATCGTGGAGGTGCTCTGGGCGGATCTGAAATCAGCCGACGACAGACGCCGGCGGCAGGCATGCGAGGTAATAAGCACTCTTGGAAACGGCGCAATCCCCATGCTAATTGACCTGATCCGCCACGAAGAAGACATACGAATACGTCGCATGGCTGCCCGGATGCTTGGCAATACCGGAAAACCCGGAGCAGAACAGCTAAAGCAGGCCCTGATAGGGGAGACCAGGGATAGTGCAAAAATGAGAATCCTGGAGGTTATAGATGCGGTCACTACAGAGCTTTCAACCGAGCTGCGCTATACCCTTGTTGACAACAAAGAGCCGGTGCGGCAAGCTGCCTTAAGACTTATCCAGAGGATTGACAAGCCGGAAACAACTTCTCTCCTTGCAGATCTTGCCCTCAGCCGGGATGCTGAACTGGCTGTGGAATCAGTAAATTATCTGGGTGCTCGAAACTCCACCCAGGCTGCAAATGCACTCCTGGAGCTGGCTGACAAGGTGCAGCACACTGATGTTTTGTGTGCCTTGTGCAGGGCCATGGGCCAGCATGCCGACAACCGGTTTCTAAGTCCATTGGAAAAAATCCTTTTCCCGCCCCGCCGGTTTCTGCGTAAAAGCCAGTACCCATCCCAGGTGCGCATGGCAGCAATTTACGCACTTGCCAGGCTGCCGGGGGAGCAGGCCAGACAAAAGCTGCTCTCTTTGAAAAACGACAAGGATCCCCGGGTAAGGGAAGCTGCCCTGCTGCTTGGTCAAAGCTGAGGGTCTTACTTAACTACCCGCAGATGCCCCATCTGCCGCAGCCTTTCCCACAATTTCCTGATAATAACGTTTGCTGCCAAAGAAGCATCCACATGGTCTTTGCCGTCCTGCTTCCGGCAGGAATCAAGCAATGAGCGGTTCCAGGAATCCAATCCGAATTCCTCAATCATATTTTCGCCAACCACATTCTGAAGCCCTGCAAGATCACCGCCCTGCCTGCTGGCCACCCGGGACTTGGTCTTTGCAGTTAGCTGTTTAAGCAGCAATTCCACGGCCTCGTCAACTGTTTCCGGGGACAAGTCCTTTTTGGACAAAGCATCACTGGTGCCGGCAAAAAGCTCTTCGGATCGTGGAATGGCATTGGAAATAGTATCCATGTGCAAAACCATTTCCAAAAGATTCCAGGTGATTTCATAGATCTGCGAATCCTTGCTCGCCCTTGGACCTGCCACATTCAACACACTGATATCATGTCCTTTGAGCCACTCATAGACATCGATTGCCGCATCAAAAACAATTATTTTTTCAAGGTTGATATGCAGGCAGGGCCGTGCGTGCTTTCTGGCAAACTGCAGGGTCAGCAGGGATCCGCCGATTAACTGGCCCCGGTTGACGATCAGTGTTCCGTCGGAATCCTCCACATTTTTCTCGGTGCGTTGACGATAGCCGCCACCGTGAAGCTCCTGGAGGTCATAGCTGTAAGAGACCGGTCCATCTTCGGCAAAACGTCCCTCGGGCACCCAACCGCCGTATTCGATGCTGTATTCAATGGCAAAATCCAGGGCAGCCCTGTCAGCGCCGGTTTGGGCACCGGATACAATCTTTTTTATCTGCATGGCAAAATCATCCATTGGCTTGCAAATTGAGGTTCAACAGGCACAACTGAAATTACCCGGGGCTGCCGGCCAGGCTGTATCACCTCTGCATCCGAGGCCTGACCCAGGGGGGCCTTGCTGTAGCCGGCGCATATGGCAGCAGCCTTATTTATTAACCCGGGTGCGGTGTCATGGGCAACAATGCCCAGTGGTCCGGGCATGTTTTTTAAACAAATGCAGGAATCCTGAGCCGGATTATAGAATTGTATCATTTTCTCATTTTCCTCCTTATTTCGGCCCACAATGAGCCTGGCCCCGGGATTCAGACGAAAGTGGCGCCCGTATCTGAGAAGCTCCAATTCCCGGCGGGTCAATTCGTGCCTGTAAGTCATCAAGTCCTTAAGGCGGGCTGCAAAGCCTGCGTCCGTGAGCAGACATCCCCCGGCAGGTGCCGGATAGTCTGTAATTCCAAAACACTGGGCCATAGCCATCTGTGACTTTCTGGAGCGGCCGGAAAAATCAAGCAGTTTTTCGCGATCTACCAGGCCCTGTTGTTCCATGGTCGTAATCGGCAGCTTTCTGGCCGAAAGGGGGCGCAGAATCAATCCGTCACAACCGGAGCGCTTTTCCACGTAACGCAGGGACCCTTTTACCTGAGACATTGGCCGCTGCCCCAAAACCTCTCCTGAAAACATAAAATCAGCCCCGGTTTCTGCCATCATTTCACCGGCTATCTTAAACATCAGTGCGTGGCAGTCCATGCAGGGGTTCATAAACTGCCCGTAACCTGCGGGAGGATTTTGCAGCATGGACAGATAGCGCCCGGTAATGTCTTTTACAATCAGGTGAATACCAGTCTGCCGGGCTGCCGCCCTGGCTTTTTCAGCACTGAAAAACGGGGTCTCAAAGCTGACCCATACAACTTCAATGCCCTGTTGCCGTAGCACAAGCCCGGCGAGCATGCTGTCAAGCCCGCCTGAACAGAGTCCCAGGGCCCTTGGTTTTCTTTTATCCGAATTCATGGTATTAAAAACCGAACCGTCATTTTTACGAAACCATTGCAAAAGATCAGGACATAGCCAAACTGAGCTTTTCAAATTTGACGGCTTCGTAAAAAGTCCAATATCTGCGTTGCGCTTCATCCCTCGGAATTTCACGTACGACTAAGTACGCTGCATTCCTCGGGATTTTGCGCGCCTTGATCTTAAACTTTTTACTTTGCCTTCCGAAATCGACTTTTTACAGTGCCATCAAATTTCTCAATATTTTGTTTTGATATTATTTTGCTTAAAAATCACTCAGTTTAGGTAAGGTATTCCAGCCATGACCGAAAAAAAAAAGCGAATACAAGAAATTCGACAGATATTAAGGGCCAGTTACCCGGATGTCAAGACACAGCTGAAACACAACAATGCCTTTGAGCTGCTTGTGGCCACCATCCTTTCGGCCCAATGCACCGACCGGCAGGTCAATGCGGTCACAGGCCCCCTTTTTTCGAATTTAAAAACTCCCAAAGATTTTCTCAATGCCGATTTGGGGCATATAGAATCTTTAATTCACTCCACGGGATTTTACAAAAACAAAGCCAGAAATATCAAAGGCTGCGCACGCGAGCTTGTCGATCGCTTTAATTCAAAGGTGCCCGGCACCATGGAAGAACTGATATCTCTTCCGGGAGTGGGCAGAAAAACCGCAAACGTGGTGCTGGGCGCAGCATTTGGCATTCCCGGCATTGTGGTCGACACCCACGTGGCGCGCATCTCCGGCCGCCTGGATATGACCCGGCACAAGGACCCGGAAAAAATCGAAGCCGACCTGATGAAAGCAATTCCAAAAAGTGAATGGAACGATTTTTCCCTGCACCTGATCTATTTCGGCCGGCAGATCTGCAAGGCCCGGAAACCGGAATGCGGTGTTTGCTTTCTGGAACATCTCTGTTATTCTCAAGACAAGCAGCTTTGACGGCTTCGTAAAAAGTCCAATATCTGCGTTACGCGCAATTTCTGAAGAATTTCACGTACGGCTAAGTACGCTGCATTCTTCGAAATTGCGCAAGCCTTGATTTTGAGCTTTTTACGATGCCATAAATGTTAAGTAAAATCAAGATGTTATTTTTTTGTTATAAGGAAGCTCCTTTTTCGCGCCGCCGATGAATCAAGGAGCTTATGGATTTTTTTCTGCAAAAATCCCGCCCTGGCGGGATAAGCAGGTTCTCACGATTCCAGCAAATGATGTATGGAGGAAGGATGCGAAAAATTGTTTTTATTTTTCTGGCCGCGGCCCTGATCCTGTTTCAGACAGGTCCGGCCTTTGCCGAAAACGAATCAGGTAGAATTCAAAATTCAGACAAACCGGTAATCGGCGTGATACTGCCGTTTTCCTCGGCATTTGAAGGCATTGCAAAAGAACAGAAAAACGCCATTGAAATGGCACTTTCTGAAATGCAGCCGAATGTAGAGGTCATTTTTTCAGACGGAAAAGATGATCCAGCCGGTGCAGTGGCGGTTTTTAACAAGCTGGCAGGCAGCCGGAACCCCCCTGTGGCAGTCATAAGCTGTGCCAGCTGGGCCTCGAGCGCAATTCACCCACTGGCCGCAGAAAAAGGCATCTTTCACATCGCCATTGCCAGCGCAATCATCGACCGCACCCAGCCCGGACATACTATCCGGTTTACCCTGGATGCCAAAAAGGAAGAGCGGCAGCTGGCCCAATACCTTTCACGGTTCAACCGGATAGCCGTGTTCAATATGGACAACGGCTACGGCAACAACTGGGCAGAAATCATCAAAGACAACTTCAAAGAAAAAATCGTTGCTTCCATAGCCTATGATCCAAGGCTCAAGGACTTCGGCGACCAGCTGGCGGCCATTAAAAAGAAAAACCCGGACGTGCTGGTCCTGCTGAGCGCCTCAAATGCAGCCCGCATTGCAAAACAGGCCAGGCAAATCGGCATTGATGCCCAATTTGTGGGCACCCGCCCCATTGAACGGCCGGAACTCCTTGCAGAGCCGGCAACCAACGGGATTGTTTACACCTACCCTTCCCACAGTTTCAGGCACCACTTGATTGATGACTACAAAAACGCCCACAATACAATACCGACATTTTTCGGCATTGAGGCCTATGATGCCTTTGCCACATTGGTTTCAGCCATTGAAGAGGGCAAAAAATCCCCGGAAACGCTATTTGACTGGTATGCCGGCCGTACGTTTACAGGGGCGCTGGGCGAATACCGTTTCAACGAAAACGGCGATGCGGTTTATCCCTATATGTACAAGCAGATCCAGGACGGCAGTTTCGAAGTGGCCGATTTCCAGTTTGCGCTCCTGCTGGAAAAAACCCGGCAGCAGCTTAACGATATTTTTGACGACATGGATAAAACGCTTGAATATGCGGCTGAAAAGCTGACCCATACCGGCCTGACCGGTGAAAACGCCCAAAACGTGCTCAACGATTTGTTTAAACAAAACCCCCATGCCTTTGACTGCACCACGGTCAACAGGGAAGGCAGAATCGTCAGCGTGGTTCCGGATGCCTATTGCCGGCTCATCGGTATGGATATAAGCGGCGAAAAATACATCCGGCGCCTGCACCAGACCAAAGAACCCGTGTTCAGCCAGGCCATTGACACCATGGAAGGATTTATGGGCTTTGAACTCCAGCATCCGGTGTTTGATAAACACGGCCAATTCATCGGTTCGGTGGGAATGATTACCCGACCGGATTTTTTCGGCAGCGTGATAACGCAGAAAATCGCCAATTTTCCCGTTGAAATGTGGATGATCCAGAAAGACGGCAAAATGATCTATGACGTCAACGAGGAGGAACTGGGCAAAAACCTTTTTACTGATGAACT
>JAABTZ010000623.1 GCA_011389605.1 Desulfobacteraceae bacterium | reverse complement strand
CGGCTTTGTAAAAAGTTCAAGATCAAGGCTTGCGCGCTTTTGAAGAATGCAGCGTACTTAGCTGTACGTGAAATTCTGAAAAATCGCGCGTAACGCAGATATTGGACTTTTTACGAAGCCGTCAGGTTTCAGTACTCCACGGACACAAGAAACAGTCCGTGGGGAGGTGCTGTGGCACCTGCCTGACCCCGGTCCATGGAGGCGAGTATGACTGCAAATTGTTCGGGTTTGATTTTTGACCGGCCGATTTCCGTCAAAGTGCCCACGATATTTCTCACCATGTACCGGAGAAACCCGTTGGCCGTGATTTCAAAGATTATATGCCGGCAATCGTCATCGTGGAAGAACCGGACATTGTAAACGGTTCGTACGGAACTTGACCGGGGGCTTCCGGTGTTTTCAAATGCTGAAAAATCATGGGTGCCGGCAAGCAGGCTTGCGGTCTGCTCCATGGCTTTTATATCAAGGGGTTTTGATATGTGCAGGGCATACTGGCGGCCAACGGCCGAAGGCAGGGGCCGGTTTAATATGTGGTATTGATAGGTTTTCTGTTTTACATCATATCTGGCATGAAATTGGTCAGATTCACGGCTGCAGGCATGTATGACAATATCATCTGGAAGCAGGCTGTTTAGCCCGGAAAAAAAATCATCAGCTTCCAGCCTTGTGCGGCATTGGAAGTGGGCTGCCTGTCCAAGTGCGTGCACTCCGGCATCGGTTCGCCCTGAGCCGGTGATCCGCACATGCTGCCGGGTCATTACAGAGACGGCCTTTTCGATTTGGCCCTGGATCGTTCGCCCGTTTTTTTGTACCTGCCACCCGTTAAAATCCGTGCCGTCATATTCGATGATGAGCTTGAATGTTTTCATAAACAGGGATTTAGACAAAAAAAGTTACAATTGCAAGACCCGTAAAGGAGAAAACAGATAAAATGGTAAAAGGGTTCAGGGCTTCGGCGGTGAGTGCCGGGCTTAAAAAAAACGGTAAAAAAGATCTGGCGCTCATAGTATCAGATCATCCTGCGGCCGCAGCCGGCGTATTTACAACCAACCTGGTGCAGGCCGCACCCGTGGTGCTCGACAAAAAACGCCTGTTGTCTGGCGTATGCCGGGCCATTATTGTCAACAGCGGCAATGCCAATTGCTGCACCGGAGACCAGGGCATCAATGATGCCATTGCAGTGACCAAATATGCCGCCGATGCCCTGGGCCTGGAGCCCGGCCATGTCATGGCAGCTTCCACGGGCGTCATTGGCCTGCCCCTGGACGTGGAAAAAATCCGCAGGGCTGTTCCCGGATTGGCGGCTTCTTTGTCCGGGGAGGGCTTTGCCGATGCGGCTGAGGCCATAATGACAACAGATACAAGGCCAAAGACGGTTTACAGGCAGGGCAGCATTGACGGCCGTACTTACGGTATAAGCGCAATGGCCAAGGGCGCAGGAATGATACGGCCGGATATGGCCACAATGCTTTGTTTTGTCTGCACGGATCTTGAAATTGCGTCAACAGAGCTGCAGCAGGCCCTGGTGTATGCAAATGAGGGTTCCTTTAACCGGATCACCATAGACGGTGATACCAGTACCAATGACACTGTCTTGTTGCTGGCAAACGGCCGCAGCGGTGCTGTTGCTGATAAGAAGGCAGATTTCAGGGCCTTTGCCGGACTGCTGGCCGAAGTGCTGGGAGAACTTGCACGCATGATTGTTGAAGACGGGGAAGGGGCCACCAAGTGTGTTGAGATTTCGGTTGTCAATGCTTTTTCACGGCGGAATGCACGCCAGCTGGCAGATACCGTGGCAAATTCCAGTCTGGTTAAAACAGCCTTTTTCGGCGAGGATGCCAACTGGGGGCGCATAATGGCAGCCCTGGGCCGGGCTGGTGCCGATTTTGATCCCGGGCGGGTTGATATCTGGTTTGGTGATGTAAAAATGGTTGAAAACGGGGCCGGCTGCGGCGGTGATGCCGAAGCGGCTGCAACGGATGTTCTCAGGCGCAAAACGTTTGCCGTGGCAATTGACGTCAAAACAGGAAACAAGTCAGCCTCGGTTCTAACCTGTGATTTTTCGCTTGATTACGTTAAAATCAATGCAGACTATCGATCCTGATCATGGATAGACAAACGGAAAACCGAATCCGCCTGCAGAAATTTCTTGCAGATGCCGGGATCTGTTCCAGGCGCAGGGCTGAAAATCATATCCGCAGGGGAGATGTCCGGGTAAACGGCGAGGTCATAACGCGTATGGGCACAACCGTGGATCCGGATTCAGACCGCGTGGAGGCCTTTGGAAAACCTGTAAGGCCGGTTGAAAAGGAAGTTTATATTATTTTAAACAAGCCTGCCGGCTATATTTCATCCTGCAGCCATCCCGGCAGAAAAATTGTCCTGGACTTAATCGACATAAAGCAGCGGGTTTTTCCCGTGGGACGCCTGGACAAGGATTCCACGGGCCTGCTTTTGCTAACCAGCGACGGCCGGATTCATCACCTCCTGGCACATCCTTCCTTTGACCATGAAAAGCAATACGCCGTGGAGGTCAGCCGCAATATCTCAGATGCAGAGCTTGATCAGCTGGCAGAAGGCGTTGAGCTTTCAGACGGTATCACCCGGCCGGCAAAGGTGGTTCGCTGCTCAGAACAATCTTTTCTGATTACACTTCAGGAAGGGCGCAACAGGCAGATAAGACGCATGGCAGAAGCTTTGGCCTGCACGGTTGTGAGCCTGCACCGAATCCGCATGGGCCCCATTATGCTAAAAAATCTGCCTTCCGGCCAATGGCGGCACCTCACAGAGCCGGAAAAACAGGCTCTTTTAAAATCCTGCGGTTTGGTTTCAAAAGATTGCTGACAAAGTCAACATCTCTTATCTCAGGGGTTTGGGCGCAATCAGTTCAGGCTCAATGACAAGATTATAACCCCCTGTTTCCTGAGGTCTGAGACAGTTTAAACCAAAAGCCGAAGCGGAACTTGTTGCAGGGCATATAGGCAAGTTCCGCTTTGCTTTTTCAACCGTCAGGGCAAGAAAGACAGCTGCAGGAAGCCGAAAATTACATGTCGCCGGCATCTTATTCCTGGTGGCCGGCCTGCTCCATGTATTTGTCGGTTAGTGACGTGATCAGGGATTCTGAAAGCCTTAGATCAATTGGAAGATCATTTTCCTTTTCAAACCTGATAATTGCGGCATTGGTTTTTTGCCCCTTGATGCCGTCCACCACGGAGAGCATTTTGACCAGGCTGTTGTAATAGCCCAGCCCAATGTAGCCGATGGCATACGGATTCTTCGATACCTCGGTCACCACTTCCGAATTGCCGGGTTTTAAAACCGCCCCCGGATAAATGGCTGCCTTGTCCATGATCTTTTTTTCCCAGACTTCATAGGTACCAGAGGATGTGTCCCGGGAGATCACCGCAATTTCATGATTTTTTCCGCTGAATTTATTCCAGTTTCTTGCCTCGCCTGTATAGATTTGTTTAAGCTCATCAATTGAAAGATCTGCAACCGGATTGAACGGGTGTACCACAGGCACTATGCAGTCATAGGCTATCCGAAAGGGAACGGGATAAATATTTCTGCCAAGGGCATGGTTTAATTCGCTGTCTTTAATGAATCGGGAAGCGTTGCCAATGTCTGTGGTCCCGTCAATGATTGCTTTGATGCCGTTGCCCGAGCCGCCGCCGGAGATCTCTATTGTCACGCCCGGATTATTTGCCATGTAAGCGGTGATTATTTTTTCTGCTATCGGCAAAACGGTTGTTGAGCCTTTGTAAGCGCTTAGGGAAGTACACCCAATATGCCGCCGGCAGGGCAACCTGTTCAGGCGAAAGGTTCTGTGGCAGCAGATTCCGGTAAGCATCCTCGGTTTAAGCCAGCGGCAGCTTCTCAAACAGATGCCTCATATAAAAATAGGGCTTGAGCCCGTTGGCCTTGGCTGTTTCAATCAGACTGTAGAGTGCGGCACTGGCAGCGGCTCCCCTCCGACGAGCCTATCTATGGCGCCCATCCTCGGGCCGCTGCCGGTCCGACCGATGTGCTTGAGACTTCGATCAAGTATCTGGGAATTTCAGTCTATCCCAGCATTTACCGGATGACCCATTATTATGAACACAGAGGCTTAAGTCTGGTAACTGCGGCAAACCTTAAAAAGGCTCATTTTAGATAAAAATTATTTCTACTTTTTGCTTAGACCTACAGCTTTCTGCCGATATAGATAAAGTAATTCCATAACCCGCCATAAGCGCTTTTGATCTTTGAGGTTTCACGGGAAAAATTAATGGATAACTCCGGCAGCAGGTGACTTTGCATTTGAACATGATTAATCTGCATCCATGATTTGAAAAATTCATGCTGCGAGTCATGAAAGTCCACGGCTGCAATAATACCGTTCGGGCTAAGATCAGCGCTTGCGCACCGGATGGCATGGCTCCAGCCCGGATTGATCATGGAAAGTGTATATGAGAAGACAATCAGATCAAAGGGGTTTTCCGGAGCCAAAGGCAGGCAATATGCGGAATTGATCAGCTTGATAAGGTTTGCGGCTTTGCCCAGATTTTTTCTGGCTACACACAGCATTTCCTCTGACAAATCCACGCCTGTAAGCTGAGCTTCCGGAAACAGGCGGGACAAAACTGCAAGATTCTTACCCGTGCCGCAGCCGATTTCAAGGATCTTACCCGGCGACCAATAAATGTTTATTGCCTGCAGCAGCTGTTTTCTTCCAAAAAGAAACGTCCAGCGGGTGGCGTCATATATTTTTGAATGGATTTTATAATATTGCCGCAGCGCTGCGGTCATCTGCCCGACCCCCCTTATCCTATAACTTCGGCGAAATGAAGGCTGCCGTAAGTTCCCACCCGGTCCTGCCGGTGGAGCGGCTCGCTGAGTTCCGGCCTGAAATGCAAGGCGGATTTGGCTGCTGGAGGAACGAAGCTGTGGTTCATGCCTGCGGATCTGAATAAAATTTTTGTTTTGGGTCGGCTGTTTTTTAATATTAATTTCCATTCTGTGCTTAGCTCTTCGGGTAAATGCCCGGCCATCCAGTCCTGGTGGTCAAGCAGGATAAAGTGGGTGAATCTGCTCGGATTGGTTTTTAAAAAATTCGTCAAGGTGGTGTTGTAGGTGTTGATTTTGTAAATATTGTCCCGCAGGCGGTTGAAATTGACTTCTTTCAGATAATTGGGACAGCAGTCCGCAGAGTAATTGCCGGTGAGATAGACGCGCCAGAAATAGTTTGACTGTATCGGCACTTCAGTGAATACATGCTTTAGCTTGTCTTTTATGTAGCAGTCCAGCCCGCCGGGATACCTTTTACTGATCAGCCGGATCTGGGCCCCGGGCACGCCTGCCATGGACATGAACGCCGGCTGACGGACCAGCCACGAGTTGAAACGGTCCCAGATCAGGGGCTCCATCTTTTGGTATACGGTTTTCTGCTCGGCGAGATTCTTTGCAGAAATCAATTCAAAAAGATATGGCCGGGCCTTTTTCTTGACATGATAAACATAGGCCCGGAGACACCATGCCAGCAGGCCTGATGTGCCATGGTG
>JAABTZ010000622.1 GCA_011389605.1 Desulfobacteraceae bacterium | reverse complement strand
AGAATGATTTTCTTTGGTTTCTATTGCTGAAGTATTCAATGCGCCGCTCCCAGAATTGCCGGGCATAGCAGGGCAGATGGCTTTTGACTTCTTCATAGATCAATCGGCTGTTTTCATGCATGCCATTTCCAAACATTTGATAAAAATCTTCATAATTTCCCCTTTGGATCAGGCATCTCTTTAATTCCAGCAATGCATTCTGCCGGTGATTGACATCAACCGCATGAATTTCTGCCGGTGAATCCAGCAAATAATCCAATGCATTGCAGCCGGCACTTGTAATCATAACCACCCGACTGTCAGGGGTAAGCTGCAGTAGCTGGCGATCAATCCGGGGGTCCTCCCAGCAAGCATTGTAAACCAGGTGGTTGCCATGGATCAGTCGAAAGAACCAATCATTTAACCGCACGGAATTTTGCAGAAAATCTTTCATTTCAGGATGCAAGGTCCAATATTTGTCTAAAGGAAATGTTTTTTGAGGAAATGTTTTCTGATCCTGGTTTCTTTTTGTACAATTGCCATGTCTGCAAAAAAGCCTGGTCAAAAGAGCGATTTTCCATATAGCTTCGTGCGGCCTTTTTCATGCGAGCAAGTTTTTGGGGGTTGCCCGAAAGTTCAATAACCGCCTCAGACATGGCTTCGGGATCATCGGCGGGAACTATGAAACCGGTTTGTTCTTCTATTATGTTCTCCCTGGGGCCCCCCTTGTCTGTAACAATGACAGGAATCCCGGATGCCTGTGCTTCCAGAACCACATTGCCGAATGTATCTGTG
>JAABTZ010000088.1 GCA_011389605.1 Desulfobacteraceae bacterium | reverse complement strand
TGTATCTGTGGCAGACGGGAAAACAAACAAATCGCTTGAGGCATAAGCCCGGGCCAGCCTTTCTCCGGTTAGCACACCGGTAAACATTACCCGGGAGCCATTTAGCTGATTTTCCATTTCCTTGCGGTACGGGCCATCGCCCACCAGAATCAGCCGGGCATCAGGGGCCTGTCTTTCAATCTTTTTGAAAGCTTCCACAAGCATACCAAGGTTTTTCTCCCTGGATATCCGGCCCACATACAAAAGCTTAAGCCCCTGATCGCTTAGCTTATAATTGCCTTTCCAGAAGCCGTTGCGTTTATCGGGATGGAACCTTTGGATATCGATTCCCCTGGGATAAAGACAGATTTTTGATTCCGGAATTCCTTTTTCCGCAAGCTGCTTTCCCGTATCCCCGGATGGCACATAGATGAGATCCATCTGGCTGTAAAACCATATCATCAGCTTCCACATGATTTCTGCCAGGTCTTCATCACCGGTCAATTCCGATACATACTGGGGAAATGCAGTGTGATAGGTTCCGTAAAAAGGAATCTGGAGCATTTTGGCAACCGCCAGCCCTACAAGTCCAACAGGTCCAGGTGTTGAGGAATGAATGTGTGTGAAATTTTTCTGGTAACAATAATCGAGAATTTTTAGAATTGGAGGATAATACATATTCAGCTGAGGATATTCAGGCAGCTGATAGGCGCCTATGGGTTCAAAATTGATTTCCCCCATCAATGGCTGGCCCGGTCTGCAGGTGATCACATTCAGTGATTTGTTGTTTTTAACTGCAGAATTTAGCATCATGCGGATGGTTTTGGCCACCCCGTTTGTCTCAAACAGAGTGTCGGTAAAAAGGGCAATCTTGCTTCTATCCGGTTTTATTTTCGGGGCTTTGGACAGGCAGTGAGCATGACATTTTTCCGCAAATGCCCGGTCTTTGGTAAACAGGCGAAAGGCAAGAAAATAAGGTGACAGCAGGGTATAGACCGAGCCTGCAGATCCGATGGTCTGCAGAATGTTGAGAAATCTGGCTTTCTGGAAACTGTCCAGAATTGTGTCACCAACATTTTGTATTATGGATTCCGAAACATCATTGACAAACCGGAACCAGTCATCCTCCCTGTCCATTTCCAGGTCCCTCGGATGCTTTCTTATCCACTGCATTCTTGGGTTTTGAGAAAGGAGGCGATGCCCTTCCTTTTGGATCATGTCAAAAAGTCCGGAATCTTTTTCGTTGCCGAAAGACACCGACGGGCGCCTGGATATCAGAAAATCCTGCAGTCGGGTCAGGATTCCTTTGTCCTTGTTTTCACCGGGGATGGTCAGGGCGCAGTCAATAAACTGAAACAGGGTGTCTTTATGTACGTATCGGTCGAGGCTGAACCTGGATTTATAGAACTGGTATGCAATGCCGTAAAGGTTGTGCCCAAGGGTTTTGGGTGTGGCCGCTTTGCCCCTGACCTCAGCCCGGCCGTTTTCAAGCCCATGAAAAAAAGCTTCAAGGGTGTCTGCTTGCCGGACAGCAGTATACATCCTTGCGATATTTAAAGATGAATGATCATCTGATCCGCCGGTCAGGTTTTTCTGCCAGGGATTTTTCCCTAATGGTTTCATGTTGTGTTTATCGGATAGCAATTCAATGTCATGCTTTGTAATATCCTTGATGATGGCTGCCAGAACCTGGTTTTGGTAATCATCCCTCGAGCCGTTTAATTCAAAGTTGTTAAACATAAGAACAAGCTTTTCAAAATGCTCGATGGTCAGCTTATGATTCATGTCATAGAACGGATGGGCAAGAATGTGAACGATTCCTGAGCGGTTCAGATACCCGGCAAGATCGTAAACATTTTTGCGGAGACCTGAAATTTCAGCATGCTGGGATTCTGTGATATCTAAAGCCAGTACATGGAGCTTGCACTTGTCTTCCGGGAAATAGGTAGTTATTTCCTCGCTGACAAATGAGTCCGGCAGGTGGGCAATTTCGACAGCGCCTTCAATGGTGTTGTGGTCGGTTATGGTGACATAATCCATCCCCCGGGCTTTGGCGATTTTATAAACTGTAAGGGGGTCGGTGAAACTTTCCGGACAGTTCAACTTCTGAAGCACCCATTGGGAAGGGCGTCTGGATGACTGGCAATGAACATGCAAATCAATTTTTAATTCCGATTTTTCCATACCTTATCTCCTTGTCGGCCTGGGCATGCCCTTTACTGCTGTATCCCGGTTTAGGGGAAAAGACTTTATCTCAGGGAAAATGCCCAATGTTAAGCGAAATGCATCCATTTACGGAGAATATTAGAGAAGAGCGTTGACGATTAAGTGACAATCAGGTGATTTGTCACCAAAGATATAAAAACATTTCTGTGACAAAACCCGGACCTGGGGGAGGTCTCTGGCTGGCAAGGATGGCTTTGTTTGCCGTGGTTCTGCAAAAGTGGTGTGCTCAGGTATTTTCAAGATGGCCGGAGGTGGTAAAACCTCGGCAGCTGCGCAAATGTTTTTTTAAATGGTTTTCCAGGGGCAGATCCATATCATCCGGATGAATAGCGATCCTGAAAAGATCAAAAAAAGGCAGTCTGCAAATCAGGTTGGTGACCTTAAGGACTTGGGTCCGGAACCGGTTATCGGCCATATAGCCGGCAACCGGCAGTGGGTAAAAGACATCGGCACCGGCGTCATAAATTCCTGTTTGGGTTTCATAAAATCTGAATGGAAGAGCTTTTAGGTTTTTTTTGGGTAGATTACCCATTGCCCAGGCAGGCGGTACATAAAGACTCGGAGAGCTCAGGCCGGCAGATTCAAACCAGTGGTAGC
>JAABTZ010000087.1 GCA_011389605.1 Desulfobacteraceae bacterium | reverse complement strand
GTCCATTGCCTCATAGAGCAGGTGGGCAAGGCCCGGTCCCTGGTCAAACTGTGGATAACGCCATCCCACCCCGTCAGCGCGTTTTTCCTTTGGCTTTTCAAAAAGATCCTGCAGGGATTTCAATCCTGAACGGCCGACATCTTTGGGCTTATTGATAAAGGGCAGGCCGCCTTTGGCTCCGTAAGATCCCAGAAGGGCGTTTATAATGTAGATGGAGCGGCACAGGTAAAAGGTGGTCTCATATCTGGCCATCATCCAGCCCGGGTGCCAGAGAACCGAAGGTGCGTCCTTGGACAATTGGTGGGCAAACTCGGAAATCCTTGAAGCAGCAACTCCGGTTTCATTTTCTGCCCACCGGGGGGTGTAGTCCTTTACAAAGCTTTTTAAGGCCTCAAGATCCTGGATGTATTTGTTTGCAAATTCCTTGTCATAAAGATCTTTTGCCAGCAGTTCATGAATAATTGCCAGGTTGAAGGCATAGTCGGTGCCGGGCCGGACCATGAAGAAGCGATCGGCCTTGGTTGCTGACACATTGGCGCGGATGTCGATTACCGTAAGCTTGCACCCATCGTTTATTGCATCGGTAAGATCATTTACCTCCTGGACCCCGATGGCCTCAAACACGTTTCGCATCTGCAAAACAACGTGCCTGGCTTTCCTGTAGTCATAGGCCACGTCTTTGCGGCCCGATCCGGTTACCGATTTGGCTGCATGCTGGACATTTCTGGCACATGAAGAATCATGATTGACATAGTTTGGAGAACCAAGTCCCCGCAAAAAAGCCCGGTGAAAGTCCCTGAAGGGGCCGCCCCTGTCAGACAGGGCAACTCCCCGGGGGCCGTATTCATCCACAACAGCTTTTAATTTTCCGGCCGTGTAATCAAGGGCTTCTTCCCAGCTGACTTTCCGCCATTTTCCTTCTCCCCTTTCACCGTCCCGGATCATCGGGTGGCGGATTCTTTCATCGTCGTTTATCAGGGCCTTTCCCGCCACCCCCCTGGGACAAAGGGATGTTTTCATGCCCGAAGCGTTCGGGTTGCCGTGAAGAAAGCGTATGTTGCTGTTTTCCACCTCGGCCACCATGGGACAGCGTACCGTGCACATTCCGCAGATGGTGTATACTTTTTTGGTTGACATATAATAAAGTCTCCTTTCCATGCAAATAGACTGAAATTGCTATAAAATATCCGCTTCCTTGTACCTGCGGCAAACTTGAAAATCGCTCAGTTTAGGTCATTATTATCCTTCCTGGAGGATTTCACTGTCATAGATTTCTTCAAGCCGGCGTTTGTGTCTCAGCTCCTCTTCGGCCAGAAAGGAAAAAAGCTTTTCGGATTTCTCGCTGGCACACCGGCCTTTCCACGCCTCGTAGAAATCATGGGCTTTCTCCTCTTTTTTCATGGCCATTGCAAGGGCCTGCTGGTAGGAGATCTCCGGTGAGAATTTGACATCAATCATGAAATCGCTCAGATGAAGATCCCGTACATTGCCCTGCTCATCAAGATCGGAAAAGGGTTTTTCCGCGCTCATATCAAGATCTGCAAGAAGCTGACGGTGCCGTTCTTCTTCCTGGGCCATTTCATCGAAAAACTCCCGGATACCCTTGTTTTTCGCGTTTTCCGCGCAGGAGCGGTAAAAATCCCGGGCCTTTTCCTCCCGGCCGATGGCAAATGCAACCACATCCTGCATGGATCGGCAGCTGATTTCTGTCATGGTTATCCTCCGGTATTACATCCGTTTTATGCGAGACGCGCTTTTGACACGGTCTGACAACAGTTTTGCGCACGTGGGACAATAACGGTGATGTTCCTTGACGTGCGGGTGATCGTCTGTTTTGGAATCCACCCGGGACATGAATTTTGAGGTGGCAAAATACCGGCCGCAGGCCTCGCACTGAAGCAGAGGATTTTGTCCTATGACCTCATCGCGGATGGAAATGATGCGAAGTCCGTTGCGATCCTCCTGCTTTATCACTCCGGTGGGGCACAAATTCACGCAGGTACCGCATCCGATGCACCGGTTTCCCTCGGTGGGCACCATAAACCATGCCCCGTTTCTTTTTTCCATTTTCAGGGCATTTGCACCCACAAGTTCCTTGCATGCCCGGACGCAAAGGCGGCAGCGGATGCATTCATCGGGAGGAGAGCCCATATTTATGCCGTGTTTTTCTGCAAGCTTCCATATGACAGTGGCCTCGGGTGCAAACTGGGCAAGCTTTCGAAATGCAGCTGTACGGGCGCGTATTACCGGCTCGGTGTCGGTACGCACTTCCAGGCCTTCCACCGGCTTGATAACACAGGAAAATTTTACCTGAGACGGTTTGTTGGGGGCAAAAATCTCCACGGAGCAAAGCTTGCAGGCCCCTGCAGGTGAAAGGGCCGGATGGTAGCAGAGTGCCGGCACGTCAATGCCCTGCTTTTTAAGCGTTTCAATAAGCGGTTTTTCCGGGTCGGCCTGGACCCGCTGGCCGTTTACAATGATTTCGACCATAAATATTCTCCTGAAGCGCAGTGCCTTTGTTATTCAATGATTCGCAGGCAGTCTTGCGGCAGCCGGTGGGTGCCTTTTTCATCAAGGCTGACCTCAATAAGGGCGTCCGGGTCGTTTTTGCTGGCATCCGGATCAGTTATGATGCCATGAAGGCCTATAAACCCTCCCATGTATTTTTCCCAGCTTTCGTCGGTTGACGGCTGAAAAATTTCAACCTTCTGGCCCTGTCGAAACGTCATTTTAAATCCTCCTGCCAATGTTGATGGAACCGTAAAAAGTCCAATATCTGCGTTACACGCAATTTTTGAGAATTTCACGTACGGCTAAGTACCCTGCATTCTTCAAAATCGCGCAAGCCTTGATCTTGAACTTTTTACGGCCCCATCTGAAATCAGACTTTTTACGAGTTTGTCAATGTTGCAATCTGTTGCAGATTCAGGCTAACGGGGCGGCGGGTTGATTTCCGCATGCTGGCCCCCGCTCTGGTGCCTGGCGCATTCCAGGCACAAACGTCTGCCGTTTGAAGCAGGGCTGATATCCTGCAAGCGCTTGAAAATAAAGTCATGGTACCGGGCAGGGCCAAGCACTGCCCCGCAGGCCTCGCAATACTCCAGCTGCAGCCGGTTTAAAACCGTGCCGCAAAGGCAAAGTTCACGATAGCCGTCCCGTTCGTTCATCTCCATGGCCCCTGTGGGGCAGTTGGTGGCGCATGCACCGCAGGCGATGCAGCGCTCGGCTGTTATCCGCAGGTCAGTGGGACCGGGGTTGTCAAAATCCATGTAACCAAGTTGCAGGGCCTCAATGCCCATTTTATCCCGGCAGATTTCCACGCACTTGCCGCACCGTATGCAGATATCGCAGCGCAGGCACCGTTTTGATTCTTCATGGGCCTGGTGCTCGCTTAAGCCCAGGTGTACCTGCTGAAAGGTGATCCTGCGCCTTTCATTGCTTAAGCGATCCATCATCGGCCGGTCCAGATCTGTTTTAAGGGATGCGGGAACATCAAAATGCTCAAGCCGCCCCCTGCGAACCGGAACCCGGGGAAGTGTGGGCTGGGCAATTCCTTCAAAATGCCTGTGGATTGCATAAGCAGCTTTTTTCCCGCCTGCAATGGCCTCAACTACAGTGGCTGGACCGGTTACTGCATCGCCTACTGCAAAAACGCCTTCCTGGTCTGTCTGCATGGTTACTGTATTGACGCGTATTGTGTTCCGCCGGGTCCATCCCACCTCTTCAAGAGGTTCCAGTCCCTTATTCTGGACTTCCTGGCCAATGGCGGGGATAATTACATCAACGCCTATGACGTGCTCGCTTCCCTCAACAGGAACCGGCCGCCGGCGTCCGGATTCATCGGGTTGGCTAAGTTCGGCCCGGACACAGACAATGCCGGTGACCCTGCCGTCTTCCCCCCGGATTTGCTTGGGAATTGTTAAAAATGAGAAACGGACGCCTTCTTCCTCGGCTTCCACTACTTCCTCGTGGTGGGCCGGCATCTGGTCGTGGGATCGCCTGTAGAGAATGCTGACCTCGTCGCATCCCAGGCGCAGGCAGGTTCGGGCAGCATCAATGGCCACGTTGCCTCCGCCAACAACTGCCACCCGGCTGCCGGGCCTCCTGTGATCGCCCAGGCTTACCTTGCGCAAAAAGGAAACAGCAGGGATAACGCCTTTAAAATCATCTTCGCCGGGAAGCATAAGCTTGTAGGAACCGTGGGCGCCGATGGCCAGCAAAAAAGCTTCAAACCCCTCGGAGCGAAGGGAATCAATGGTTACATCCCTTCCCAGGCGGGTATTTAGGCGAATCTCCACGCCCAGGGCTTCAATCATGGCCACTTCCCGGTCAATGACTTCCCTGGGAAGCCGGTATCTTGGAATGCCCACCATCATCATGCCCCCTGCCACGGGAAGCGATTCTATAACAGTAACCCCGTAGCCCCTTAGGGCCAGGTAATAGGCTGCGGTCAGGCCGCCTGGTCCGGCACCTATTACGCAGACCTTGCGGCCGTTGGCCGGAAAAGGCTCGGGATTTTTATAGCTTCTTGCCGACATGGCCCTTTCAGCGGCAAAACCTTTTAAATCCATAATGGAAATGGGCTTGTCCATTCGGCCCCGGACGCACATGAATTCACAGGGATGGGTACAGACCAGCCCGCATATCCACGGAAAAGGGTTGTCGCGCCGTATTATGGAAATGGCCTCTTCATATTTGCCCTGACCCACCAGGGTTACATATGAAGGGATGTCAATGCCTGCCGGACAGGCCATCTGGCAGGGCGCGGGCGTAAGCATCGGGCACCGGCCCGTAGGACAGGTATGGGTCCGTATATGACTCAAAAACTCTTCCCTGTGCTGACCTACAAAACTGGTAACATGCTCGCCCAGGTCCCGGCAGACCGGGGTAAACCCCTCATCGGCAAGAATTTGCGCCAGATCAAGGATGCTGTCCATGTGCCCGTGTCCGCCCCGGCCCTGGGAGACATCATGGACCAGGTCGAAAATTTCAGTTGCTCTTTGACGGCAGCGCGGATGGGTGAGCACTCCGTCGTTTAACATCTGCCCGAGCCGGTCGTGCAGTGCTTTTACGCTGCAGGTTTGGGAATCCATTTCAATAGCCTTGTGCTGGTCCGGTTATAATTCCTGGGCCCTGGCCCTGGCGTAACGTTCCCGCCTGACTTCCGGGATTTCATCCGGGGTGCCGAAATAAAGACACTCTGTGGGGCACACTGTTACACAGGCAGGTTTGAGTCCTGCTTCCACGCGATCGTAACAATAGTCGCACTTAACGGCCTTGCCTGTTTCAGGATTCCATTGAGGCGCACCCCACGGGCATGCCGATATACAGGTCTTGCATCCCACGCACAGGTCAGGGTTAACGGTGACAACGCCGTCTTCGGTCCGGGGCTGCATGGCTCCGGTTGGGCATGCAGCCACACACCACGGGTTCTCACAGTGAAAACAGGGCATAAAGGTATAGGCAGTGCGGGGCAGATTGCTCACAAGTCTGGGGCCCACCGTCACCACCAGGGACGGAAAAGGCCCCCTTGGAAGATTCTGCCGGCTTTTGCAGGCCGCCACGCAGGCCATGCATCCGATGCATTTTTTCTGGTCCTGAAACAGATAGTATTTACTCATTTTAATTCATCTCCAGCACAGTCGTTGTGGAAATACAAAGCGTTTCTTGCGCCCTGCAGGCTTTTTTAGTCTGGCCCGGAACGCTTGCGAATATTTTCGGGATCATGCAAATCAGCCCAGGTGTAATATTGTTCCTGATCCTCTTGCTCCTCCCGGACATCGGCAATGTTTTTTCTGGCTGCAAAAATTCTTTTGCGGATTTTGGTCCCCAGGATTCGGGTCAGGATATAGAGCAATAAAAATATGGCGGTATAGTTTAAGGTATCACCCAGCAGGGGAAGGGAAAACAGAAGTTTAAAATCAATCGTCTCAAACCGGTAGCCCAGCCATCCCAGGGCAAAGGGAACCGGCCAGAGGGAAGATGAGGAAAAGGCCACTCCGGAAAAAAAACTTTTGCCAAAAGCATCGTTGGCAAGCCTGTTTGTCGCCTTGAAGTCCTCCTTGTTCTTGTTCATCAGCGCCTGGATGGAATAGCTCTGATTGCGCAGCATCTCTTTGTTTTGTTCATCATACTGTTTCCGGTTGATCTTAAACAAAAAAGCCAGGGTCAGCTCCCCGAGCAATGTGCATATCGTTGCCAGATAAAGATTACCCAGCATAAAACCCAGAAAGGGATTTTCCAGCAGCCGGAAGGGAAATATAAGTACCGGATCCATGGACTGGTAGAAATCGTATATCATCAACTAAGCCAAATGTTTTATGTTTGTTTGTGGTTTGAAATACTGAAAGTTCAATGGGTTTTTCCCTGCCCGAAGGCCTGGAAAAACCCATTGTTCAATAATTATTTGTTTAGAACGGGGGAACTATACTGTAACCCAAAAAGCCCTTGGTCACATATCGCAGGCCAACGTAGAAGGCCAGTACAATAAAGATGCGCTTCAGGTAGACTTCCGGGATGTATTTGGATGTCCTGGGGCCTATTGTTGAGCCCACAAGAATTCCTAAAAGCTCTATGCCGATCAGAGGCCAGAAGACAGGGGTCAGCTTAACCACCATGTAGGTGAAAATACTTACCACCATGCCTATGAGAACTGTTAAGGCTGAAGTTCCGGCCACAATGTACATGGGCAGGCCCGCAACACTTGTCAGGAAGGGCACCAGCAGAAACCCGCCGCCAACACCTAAAAATGAAGCCAAACCGGCAATAAGAAAGCCGCCGATAAAGGGGATCAGGGGGTTGAAGGAAAATTCAACACCATAAAATGTAAAGTAGATGCGTTTAAAAGAAAGGCTTTTGAGCTTTACGCCAAGTTCCTTTTCATCAATCTTGGCCCCTTCCTTCTGCTTTCTGACAGACTCCTCATAGCGCTGGGAAGCTTCTTTGGCTGCCTTTTTTCCGCGCTGGCCCCTGGGGGTTGTCTCATAGAGCAGCCAGCCGCCAAGCAAAAACACAAAAAGGCCGAAGTAGCCAATATATTCCTGAAGGGAAATTTTGCCTGCGCTCAGCCAGGGAATCAGGTAGCTGCCCAGAAGGGAGCCAAGCCCGAGGGAAAGCCCGATGGGCAGCACAAGCCGGCCCATTCGCCAGTAATTAAATGACGAGATGGCTGCCGAAGTACCTACGAGCCACTGGTTGGATACCCGGATGGAGTCTGTTACCATTTTGTCCAGAGCCGGGGCGGTGTTCTTGAAAGTGTTGGCATAATTGCCCAGGCCGAAAATGGAGATGTGGCCCACGCCGGCCATGATTCCGCCGAATGCGCCAACAGTGGAAAAGATCCAGCCAACCCACACGGCCCATAAAAACCCGATGATCAGGTTTACCTGGGGTGCACCGGGAATGCCCAGATATCCGGGTTCCCCGTCAGCAGGTATTTGCCCGGGATCGCTGCCCGGAGGAGCTGAGTTGATGGCTTCTGCCAGGCGGTCAGCCCAGGCAGCGTTGGTTAAAACAAGGACCAGCAGGAGCATAAAGCCCAGAGTGAGAAACAATTTCTTTTTTTGCATGTATGCCTCCCTTAACAGAATTGAAATTAGAAGAAACAGAAAAAAATTACTGATTGTTACAAATGCATTTTTGCAACTATATTTCGGTGTTGGTCTAAAAGGCAGCAATAATTGTGCCAGTGACCGCGCCTTGGTTCCCCGTATTACCCTGATATCCTTTCTGGATATATTTTATAAAAATTCAGTTAATTATTTGTTCAAATATTCCTTTTTCCTGCTTTGTTGGGATTGGTGGCAAGGTCTTGATATGCATTTTTTTTATTGCACTGAATTAAAAAACATGCAAGCTGTTTCAGTAAACAGTAGTGGCGCCATTGCCGGATCGCAAGAAAAAATATGCATCTGCAATAAATACCTACTGCTGCCCGGGCGATCAGGTTCAGGGTCAAAAGGTATTATTTTTGCCGGAAAATCTGTTTATGGCTGTATTTAAGGTCATTTCGGACTGAGTGCTAATCGTATGGCATATGAATTGCAAATTCGCGCTTTTAAATTCATGCTGGGTTGGTCTGCCCGCAAATATAAGGAAACTCCTTTTTTGTGCCGCCTGTCATACAGGGCGCTTATGGTTTTCCTTTCTGCAAAAATACCGCCGTGGCGGGATAAGCAGCTTTTTACGATACCATCATCACTTTTAATGGAATTTTTGCATAAATGCGGTTTTTTCTTTATATCCTCTGCATTGCAGCAATGCTTCTTCAGTTTCCGGCTCCTGATGCCGCCCTTGCCACCCAGACGCATGGTGCTCCGGAGGGAATATACGTTCATCAGGCTTCCCATATTTTTTTCATTTTCGCCATGGCGATTCTGATTTATTGGCTAAGGTCCAGAAATCTAGTTGAAAACAAGGGCTGGCGGATGATTCAGTATGCGGGTGTGTTTTTTATCCTTTGGTCTCTGGATGCCTTTCTTGTGCACTTCATTGATGAGCAGGCCCGTCTTGTTGAATTGTCCCGAATCTCCCGGTGGAATGTTTCAATAGAGCCTGCCGGCGGACACCTCTGGCTGGCCTGGCTTTATTATCTGCTCAAGCTGGACCATCTGCTTTGTGTGCCGGGAATGGTTTTTCTGTACCTGGGCCTTCGCCGCTTGAGCGATACGGCCTATGATATTGATAACACCAGGGGCGAAGGAACATGATTGTATCGGATATGCCGATCCGGCTTGTGGATATGACCGGATCGGCCATGATGATAATTTTTTCCTTTTTGTGCGTACAAAGGGCATCCCGGTTGCGCAAAAGTCAGCCGGACAATGTGGTGCTGACATATTTGCTCTGGCTTTGTTTCTGCCTGGCCGGCTTTGCCGTATCGCGTTCCGGCGGCCATATCATAAAACAGTTTTTCTTTCTGTCCGGCAGCCCGGATCTGTGGGATAATCTGAACCCTTTTGCCGGGGGCCTGAATACATTTCTTTTAATAATCGTGGCTTCGGTTACCCTGTTTTTCAACCGGGTATGGCATGCCTACCGGCAAATCAGCCTTGACCGGCAGGCTTTGCGGAAAACCCACAGGGAATTGGTGGCATTGAACCAGGACCTTGAAAAACGCATACAGCAGCGCACCGCGGCCCTGGTAGAGCATGAAAAGCAGATGGCCCATGCAGACCGGCTGGCCTCCA